>JAYVYV010000509.1:0-6482 GCA_043783985.1 Acidobacteriota bacterium
AGGATTCGGTCGTTACTACCCCAAGGAGTTCGCCCGGTTCCTGAGAATCACTGCCGGCTCACTGCAAGAGACAAAGAACCATTTGCAGGACGGCCTCAAGCAGCAGTATCTCTCAGCCGAGCGCCACGAACGCCTGAAGCGTCTTTGCCTCCGCGCGATGAAGGCGAACGTGCGACTCATCGCGTACCTGCGAACCGCAAAGGCGCCGGAACCATTCCAGAACCCAGAACCTTGAGAACCCCGAGAACCTTGAGAACCCCGAGAACCCCGAGAACCCCGAGAACCTCTATTTCATGTACTTCCCGATAATCGGCGCCAGATCCTTCTTCGTCTGCGCGGGGATCAGCGGCGCCTGCGTGATGATGGCGGTGGCGAGCGCGTCCTTGCAGGCGCAGGTGCGCGCGCCGGCGATTCTCTCGACCGCGCCGGCAATCGTCTTCTGCGCGGTGACGGCGTTCTGCGTCAGGTTCGCGATGATCAGATCGACCGTGACCGAGTCGTGGTCGGGATGCCAGCAGTCGTAGTCGGTCACCAGCGCGAGCGTCGCGTAACAGATCTCCGCCTCGCGGGCGAGCTTGGCTTCCTGCAGGTTCGTCATGCCGATGACGTCCATCCCCCACGCCCGGTAGAGCTTCGACTCGGCCAGCGTGGAGAATTGCGGGCCTTCCATGTTCACGTAGGTGCCGCCGCGGTGGACCGTGGCGCCGGCTTCCTGCGCCGAGTCGGCCGCAATCGCCGACAGGTCGTGGCAGAGCGGGTGCGCGAACGCGATGTGCGCGACGATCCCCTTGCCGAAGAACGTGCTGACGCGCCCCTTCGTGCGGTCGAAGAACTGATCGGGAACGACGATATCGAGCGGTTTGTATTCCATCTTCAGGCTGCCGACGGCGCTCGCCGACAGGATGCGCTCGACGCCCAGAACTTTCATGCCGTAGATGTTCGCGCGGAAGTTCAGCTCCGACGGAAGAATGCGGTGCCCCGCGCCGTGCCGCGCCAGGAACGCGACGCGCTTGCCACGCAGCGTTCCGATCACGTACGGGCCGGACGGGTCGCCGAACGGCGTGCTGATGGTCTGCTCTTCGCGGTCGGTCAGCTCCGCCATGTCGTACAGGCCGCTGCCGCCGATGATGCCGATTTCGATGCTCATAGCTGGTTTGGAAACACCGGCCTTCCCTTTGTGTGCACTGTGTCCGCTGTGTTAGCTCAGCGCCGGCACGACCAGGCGCGTTCCGTCCTGCTCGTGGATGTAGCCGGCGGCAATCGCCGGATCGTGCTCGAAGAACACGAGCGTCTCCTTTTCGATCGCCTCTTTCACGAACTGCTTCTTGGCAGCCAGCGTGTCCATGGGATACAGGTCGAATCCCATAATCCACGCGTCCCGCACGTGCGCCGTCGTCGGGATCAGGTCGGCGACGTAGGCCGCCGCTTTGCCTTTCGACTCGATCACGATCATCTGATGGTGCATCGTGTGGCCGCCGGTGCGCCGGACCTTCACACCCGGCATGATCGTCGCGTCCTCGTCGACGAGCTGCAGGACGCCCGCCTCCGCGAGCGGCACGTAATTATCCGCCAGGTAGCTCGCGCGGTTTCGCTCGTGCGGGTGCTGCGCGTCCTCCCACTCGCCGCGGCGCACAATATACTGCGCCCGCGGGAAGGTCGGCCTGACGCGGCCGCCCGCGTCTCGGTACGTGAAGCCGCCGGCGTGATCGAAATGCAGGTGGCTGGCGACGACGATGTCGATGTCCTCGGGCGCGATGCCGGCCTCGGCCATCGTGACGTCGAGCGACCGGGTTCGATCGACGCCGAACAGGTCATGAAACTTCCCGCGCTCCTTGCCGCCCAGACCCGCGTCGACGAGCAGCGTGCGGGCGCCGCGGACGATCAGCGGACGCATGGCGAGCGTGATGCGGTTGCGCGCGTCGGCCGGAGCCTGTTTTTCCCACAGCACTTTCGGAACCGTGCCGAACATCGCGCCGCCATCGAGGCGAATGAATCCGTCCATGAGCGAGACGAGCTCGAGGTCACCGAGGCTGAAGCGCTGTATTGCGGATTGCGGATTGCGGATTGCGGATCGATTGTGAATTGCGGATTGCTTCAGCTCGACGAGCACGCCGTGGGCGCTCGACGGGTGTACGAAGGCGACCAGCGAGTGCTCCGCTCCCGGCCTCGGCTGCTCGTCGATGAGCCTGGCGCCGCGCGCCTTGAGTTGCGCCAGCGCGGCGTGGATGTCGTCCACGCGCAGCGTGATGTGATGCAGACCGGGCCCGCGCTTCTCGACGTACTTCGCGATCGGCGAATCGGCCGCGGTGGCCTCGAGCAGCTCGAGTTTGGAATCGCCCACCGGCAGGAAATGGGCGCGCACGCGCTGCGACGCGACGTCCTCGGGCGCCTCGACCTCCAGCCCCAGCGCGTCGCGATAGAAGGCGAGCGCGGCCGCCAGATCCTTCACCGCGATGCCGACGTGATCGAGGGTGGCCTTCATGAATTGGGTAATCGGGTGATCGGGGAATCGGGTAATCGATCGGGGGATTGAACAGCGCGGCTGAGAAGTTCGCTCGCCGCGCTGTAGGGGTCCAGTTCGCGCGCGGCGATGCGGTCGACGATCGTCCCCAGCTCGCCCGGCGTGAGCACCTGCCGCTCGAGATGGTCCATGAAGCGCTGCGAGACGAGCTCGCGCAGCCGGTACTCGCTGCGCGTCCTCCGGCGCGACGCCTGCGCGCCGAGGGAATGCGCGCGGAACCGCGCGATCGCCTCGACCAGCTCCGGGATGCCCTGTCCGGTCGTCGCCACCGTTTTCACGATGGGCGGACGCCACTCGCCGCTCGGGTAGCTGTGCAGCGCGAGGTTCGTCTCCACCGCCGACACGAGGCGCTCGGCACCTTCGCGGTCCGCCTTGTTCACGACGAAGATATCCGCAATCTCCATGATGCCGGCCTTGAGCGCCTGCACGTCGTCGCCGGTCCCGGGCACGAGCGTGACGATCGAGACGTCCGCCGTGCGGATGATGTCCACCTCGTCCTGGCCGACGCCGACGGTCTCGATGATGACGACGTCCTTGCCCGCCGCGTCGAGCACCAGCGCCGCGTCGCCCGTGGCGCGGGCCAGGCCGCCCAGGTGGCCGCGGGTGGCCATGCTGCGAATGAACACCCCCTCGTCGGACGCGTGCGTCTGCATCCGCAGCCGATCGCCGAGCACGGCGCCGCCGGTGAACGGGCTCGTGGGGTCCACGGCGATCACACCGATCGAGGGCGGGGTCAGATCTCGATTTTCTCGCGCAGGGAGGCCGGTTTCGGCCTGCGCGTGAAAATCGAGATCTGACCCCGTTCTCAGCTGCGTGATCAGCCGATCGACCAGCGTGCTCTTGCCGGCTCCCGGCGGGCCGGTGACGCCGACCAGATACGCGCGGCCGGTGTGCCCGAAGATGGCCCGCATCAGCTCGGCGCCCGACGGATCCTCGTCCTCGATCAGGGAAATGGCGCGCGCGATGGCGCGGGGGTCGCCCGCCAGGATCCGCTCGGCGAGCGTGGCAGTCACGCGACGACGTACAACGCAGCACACACGGAACCCGCAGAAGCGGGCCGGCCTGCGCGTTCCGCGGGTTCCGCGTTGACCGTCGTGGACACGCTCATGCCGACAGGAGCTGGCGCGCGATGACGAGCCGCTGAATCTCGCTCGTCCCCTCGCCGATGGTGGTCAGCTTGACGTCGCGGAAGTACTTCTCGGCCGGATAGTCCTTCACGAAGCCGTAGCCGCCGTGGATCTGCACGCAATCGTCGGCGACTTTCACCGCGATCTCGCTCGCGTAGAGCTTGGCCATCGACGATTCGAGCGTGGTGCGCTGGCCGCGCCCTTTCAGATACGCCGCCTGATAGGTCAGCAGCCGCGCGGCCTCGATTTTGGTGGCCGCGTCCGCCAGCTTCCACTGAATCGCCTGGAAGCTGGCGATCGGCTTGCCGAACGACTTGCGGTCGCGCGCGTAGCGCAGCGCCGCCTCGTACGCGCCTTGCGCGAGCCCCACGGCCAGCGCGGCGATGCCGATGCGGCCGGCTTCGAGCACCTGCATCGTGTCCACGAAGCCTCGTCCTTCGACGCCGAGCAGCTGCTCCGCCGGGATGCGGCAGTTGTCGAACAGCACCTCGCTCGTGTCGCTCGCGCGCATCCCCAGCTTGTCTTCCTTCTTCCCGGGGGCCATCCCCGGCGTCCCCCGTTCGACGACGAACGCGGAGACCCCCTTGCGGCCGGCGGCGCGATCGGTGACGGCCATCACGACCATGACGTCGCAGGTGCCCCCGTGCGTGATGAAGGTCTTGGATCCGTCGAGCACCCAGCACTCGCCGGCGCGGCGCGCGGTCGTGCGCATGTTCGCCGCGTCGCTGCCCGACGTCGACTCCGTCAGCCCCCACGCGCCCAGCTTCTCCCCGCGGGCGAGCGGCATCAGGAACTGCTGCTTCTGCGCGTCGGTGCCGAACAGAAAGATGTGCGAGGAGCAGAGGCCGTTGTGCGCCGCGACCGACAGCGAGACGCTCGGGTCGACGCGCGCCAGCTCCTCGATGCAGATGCAGTAGTCAATCGCCGACAGCCCCGAGCCGCCGTACTGCTCGGGGTACTGGATGCCGAGCAAACCGAGGGCCGCCAGCTTGGGCATCAGGTCGACCGAAAAATGCTGATCCGCATCCCACTCGCGGACGTGGGGACGGATTTCTGTTTCGGCGAACTCACGCACCGTGCGGCGCAGCAGCTCCTGCTCTTCGGTCGGGCGGAAATCCATAAAACGTCAGATCGTAGCACGCTCGGCTCGCCCGGCGGGCGGCACGTTAACGGCTGTTGCGGGAGTCTGACCGCGCGAGATCGACAGGGCCCACGTGGCCGCCAGGCGCCACCGCTTCGCGCACCTCGTGCAACGTGTCGCGCGACCAGTCCGTGTGGGGCGCGCGGTTTTCCACCAGCCAGCCGTACACCAGACCGGAGTAGTTCTGCCACCGCATGCGGTGCCGCTCGTAGAACGGCATGAGCGCCCGCTGCAGCGCCGGCAACCGGTAGAACGGCACGCCGGCGAAATAGTGATGCTCGAGGTGGTAGTTCGAGTTGAGGAAGGCGAAATCCCAGAACCAGTGGCCGCGCATCAGCGTGCCCCACTGCGCCGGATCGGTGGGATCGATGTCGTAGTGTTGACCCAGACGGTTCAGCGTGAACGCGATCGGAAAGATGAACAGCACGGGCACGATGTAGGCGCGCAGCGCGGCGCCGCCGCCGGCCAGCGTCCAGATGAGCGCCAGCACCGTGAGGTGCGCCGCGATCGACGCCTTGCGCTCGAACGCGATGCGCCGCTGCAGATCGGCCGGATAGGTCGCGCTCTCCTTCCGCGCGGCGCGGAAGTAGATCGGGAACAGCGCCGGCGAACAGTACAGCAGCTTGAACCAGCGCGCGTTGACCTTCGGCGAGAGGTGATGCCGCTTGGGATCGTCCTCGTCCGATCCCAACTCCGCGTGATGATCGAGGTGCCAGCGCGTGAACTGGCTCGCCGAAATGCCGCTCGGCACCGCATAGAGCCACCCGAGCGCGCGCTCCGCGGCCGGACGCCGGCGCTCGAAGACGGTGTGGTGCACGACCTCATGCAGCAGCACCGTGAAATTGAAGACGGTGAACCCCTGCACGAACGCCAGCGGGATCCAGATCAGCGGGTGCCCCGCCTTGACGAGCGCCCACGTCGTCAAGGCGAGGAGCGCGAACTGCCGCAGGGCGATCAGCCCGTGGCGCGCGGCGTCCTTCGCGTGAAAGGCGCGCATCTGCTCGCGCGTCAGCGCATGGCCCAGCTCCGTGCGCAGCGCAGCCGCGTGCCGGCTGTAATGATGAGATTTCACGGGACTTACGCTAATTGTACTACTATGGGCCCTATGACCAGTACCCGAACCTGTGGAATCGCCGTCGCCCTGCTGGCCCTCGCCTCGGCCCCCGCGCGGGCTGACGTCACCGCGTTTATCGGCGCGAATACGACGCCAGCCACCCGCCAGGTGCGCGGCGCGGCCCTGGGCTTCGGCCTGCTGGTGGTTGGCGTCGAGCTCGAGTACGCCTTCACGCCCGACGATCTGTCAGCAACCGCGCCGTCGCTCAAGACCGGCATGGGCAACGTGATCCTGCAGACGCCGGTGTCGTTCATGGGGTTGCAGCCATATTTCACGACCGGCGGGGGAATCTATCGGGAGGAGCTCGGCGCCCATCAGGACACGGGCCTCGGGATCAACACCGGAGGCGGCGTCAAGGTGTCGCTCGCCGGGCCGATCCGGCTGCGGGTGGACTACCGGGTGTTCAAGTTGGGAAGCGGCGCGCTGAGCTCGCCAGCGCACCGCTTCTACGCAGGACTGAATCTGAAGCTCTGAGCTACTTGCCCAGGTCGGACACGAGCGAGAGGTTGACGAAGTTCTGCCCCGACGCGTAGGCCTCGGCGTACTGCTTGTAGAGCGCCTGCACCTCCGCCGGAAATG
>JAYVYV010000510.1:0-2576 GCA_043783985.1 Acidobacteriota bacterium
CCGGGATGTTCATGCCGGGAATCGCATCCTGCTTCACGCGCATCTCGTAGAGCCCGAAGCTGTGGATGACGTCCTTGCTCGAGAGGTGCACCAGCACCGGCCGATCGACCGGGAGGTTCAGCTGGTTGATGGTGGTGATGTCGTCCTTGGCGGCCTCATCACGGCGATCGAGCCCGAGCGGGTTGTCGGCGCTCACCAGCGCGATGTCGGTCCGGCCGAACTTGCCGTCGGGCCCGGGATAATGGATGTTCCAGGCGAACTGCTCCGCCACCACGCGCACGACGACCGCTTCGCTCTCCGCCGGAAAGGCCTTGACGCGCTTGGCCCACGCGGGAATCGCGTAGAACACCAGCAGGACCACTTCGATCAGCGCGACCGCGACTTCGAGCCCCTTCGAGATCTTGCCCTTGGCGCCGGTGTAACTCGCCTTCGGGTTCGCGCCCTTGCGGAACCTGAACAGGACGAAGACGAAGAACAGCCCCCAGCCGACGAACAGCACCAGCATCAGCCAGTGCACCAGCACGGTCATCTGATCGACTTCGGCGGCATGCGTCGACGCCTGCACCGGAAACATGTCGAGGAAGCGCTGCATTAAATCGTCCCTTCCTGCTCGGCGACGCGCTTGGCGCGTCGGTTCAGGTAGATGAAAAATGTCGCGAAGGCGCCGATCATGCCGGCGACCACGACCAGCATCGCGATGATGCCCATGTTGGTGGCGATCGCCAGCGGCGAGTCGCTGTTGCCGAAGCAGACCGGGCAGGCCAGCGCGGCGCGCGGCGCGGCGACGGCTCCAAGAGTTAAGATTGTTTTGCGCATATCGTTTTTCGCCCGCTAAAGCCTTCGCGCTAGCGTCGTTCCTTCGCGCTCGGCTGAAGCCTTCCGCGCTACAGTTCGCGTGTTTTCCGCTGGAACGCGGCGCCGTAGGCGATCAGCGCCCCGCCCGCCGCCAGCGCCAGCGCGGCGGTCGCCGCGTAGCCGACCGCGTGCACCGCCTGATACTGCTGCACCGCCCACGCCGCCACGAAGGCGGCGAGGACCACCGAGACGCCGATGAACACCATGTGAAACATGCGCAGGGACATCAGTGCCCCGCGTGTGCGGGCGCCGGCGCCTCGACGTGAATCGGCGTACCGATGCCGTCGTTGAGGGTCAGGCTCGGCACCAGCATCAGGATCGCGAAGCCGATCACGGTCAGGATCAGCGCGCCGTAGATCCACTTCTTCTCGTGGCTCAGGTGCATGAAGATGCTCGCGACCATCGACCCCTTCATCGTCGCGATGATCAGCGCCACGGTAATCGCCATCGGCACCGCGAGATGAACCTGGTTGACCGCGACCGTGATCCCGGTGAACACGAAGAGCAGCGCGCCGACCCCGAGGTAGGTCTTGATCGACTTGCGAATGGCTTCCTGATCAGAATGCATGCGGCCCTCTAGAGCAGATACAACACCGGGAACAGGAAGATCCACACCAGGTCCACGAAGTGCCAGTAGAGGCCCGTGTACTCGATGCGGTTGGTGAACTGTTCGGGGCTCTTCTTGTAAAGCTTGGCGCCCGGTCCCAGGAAATAGAGCATCACCACGATGCCGCCGAGGATGTGGATGCCGTGCAGCCCGGTGAGCGTGAAGTAGATCGCGAGGAAGGTGCTCTTGTCGGGCAGCTCGCCGGCCTTCCAGTGCGCCGAGTACTCGAAGTACTTGTTGACCAGGAAGGCGACCGACAGCAACACCGTCGCCGTCAGGTAGATGCGATGCATCTTCCAGTCGTGCAGCTTGAGCGACGCCCACGCCATCACCATGGTCACCGACGAGCCGATCAGGATGAAGGTGTTGATCATGCCGAGCAGGACGTTGAGCTCGCCGTGCGGCCATTCCGGCGCGCCCATGCGCAGGATGATGTAGGTCGAAAACAGCGCGCCGAACAGCATCACTTCGGACGCGAGGAACAGCCAGATCCCGAGCTTGCCGTTGGTCAGCCCGGTGTCCGGCCGCTCTTCGACCGTGTACGGAATGTTCATGTCCATGGGCTACGCCTTCTCCGGCTCGAACGTCGGCGTGAAATCACGCACCGCGCCCGGGACGCTGTATTCGTACGGGCCGCGATAGACGATCGGCTCGGTGAGGAAGTTGCCGTGGCCAGGCGGCGACGGCGCCGACCACTCGAGCGTGGTCGCGTCCCACGGGTTGATGCCGACCGCCTTGCCCCACTTGATGCTGCCGAAGAAATTGATGATGAACGGAATCTGGAACAGCCCGAGCGTCCACGCCGCCATGCCGATGATGACGTTGTACTTCAGCAGTTCTTTGTTGTGCGCGTACTGCATGCCGCCGTCATACATGCGGCGGTTCATGCCGCCCAGACCCTGGATGAACATCGGCATGAACACGATGTTGATGCAGATGAACGAGCCCCAGAAATGGATCGCGCCCAGCATGCTGTTCATCTGGCGGCCGGTCGCCTTCGGGAACCAGTAGTAGACCCCCGCGAACAGCGCGAAGATGGTGCCCGGCGCGACCACGTAGTGGAAGTGGCCGATCACGTAGTAGGTGTCGTGCAGGTGGATGTCCGACGGCGCCA
>JAYVYV010000511.1:0-2576 GCA_043783985.1 Acidobacteriota bacterium
ACACCGAAACCACACCCAACCACGACGACCTCCTCGCACGGCTGAAATCGGGCGACGAGGGCGCGCTTGCCGATCTGTCCGACGCGTACAGCGCCAAGATTTATCAGCTCGCGTTCCGCTATCTTCGGAACAAGGAAGACGCGGAAGAAATCACGCAGGACGTGCTGTTCAAGGTCTACCGCAAGGTGGACGCGTTCCGCGGCGACGCGCAGCTCTCGTCCTGGATTTATCGCATCACGTTCAACGCGGCGATGTCGCGGCTGCGCACCGCGCGCTATCAGCGGGCGCAGGCCGAAGACCGGCGCGCCGCGGCGGCGACCGAAGAGGATGGGTCGAACACCCGTCCCCGCGCGCTCGACGTCGCCGACTGGAGCGACATGGCCGACGAGCGTGTCCTGCGCTCGCAGCTCCGCCGGCGCGTGTTCCGCGCGATTCTGGCGCTGCCGGCGATCTACCGCGCGCCGGTGATGCTGCGCGACATTCAGGGGATGTCGACCGAAGAAGCGAGCGCGATGCTCAAGGTGAAGGATCAGACGCTCAAGTCGCGGCTGCACCGGGGCCGGCTGATCCTGCGCAAGCAGCTCGCCGAGTTCGCCGGCGGCCTCACGCTGCACCGGCCGGCGTACGGCTCAATTGGGTAAGTTGGTAATCTGGTGATTGGGTAATCGATTGTTCGATTACCCAATCAATTTCCCGATTACCCAATCACCCGATTACCCAATTCAGAGCCTCAATTCAGAGCATCTTCGCATTGTCGAGCGCGACCTGCTCGACTGCACTCAACGACGGCAGCATCACGTCGCTGATCCCGGCAGGTCCGAGCCTGACCGGCATCGCGCCGGTGCGCGTGTGCGCGCCTGTGGAGAAATCGGGCGAGACGAAGCACGACGCGACGCGGCGTGAGCGACCCGCCATGGCCTCGACGACGGTGACGGCCGCCGCGGCGAGAGCGTAAGGACCCGTCGGCCACAGAGCGGCGACGCGGGCACTCAGACGCCGGCGTGCCGGCTCGTCGACGAGCCGCGTGAGCGCGAACCCGGCGACGGTCGCATCCGCCCACGGGATCACCGTGTGCGCCGGCGGGACGCCCAGGACCGACAGCGAGACGTCGCGGGGCGATCCGTCCACGGCGAGCGCGACGAGCGCGCGCACGGCCGCCGCCAGTGATTCGGGCGCTGATCCGAACAGCCGCGTGCGCGCGAACTTGAGCTCCCGGCCGCCGCGCTCGATCAGCTCGCGCTGCGCGGGGCCGGCGCACAGGATCACCGCTCCGGGGGCGGTTCGCGACAGGCGCTTCAGCAGGACCAGGCCGTCTTCCCCCTGCCATTCGCCGCCCGCGACGCGGTCCGCGAGGATGACGATGGACGCCCCGGCCGCCATCGACACGTCCGTCGCACCGGACAACTGGGTCGCGAACCCTTCGACCGGCCCCGCCTGCGCGATGTCGAGCGCCTTGCCGGCGGCGACGCCCCGCGTGTCATCGACGAGCGTGATCGATCGGACGAGGTTCGACCGCGCCAGCGCGTGCGCCGTCGCGCCGCCCAGCTCGCCCGCTCCGATAATGGCCGCGACCTGCATCCGCTGCGATATTGTAATGGCTATGCAATCACTCCGCGGGAAAGTGGCGCTGGTGACGGGCGGATCGCGCGGCATCGGGCTGGCGATCGCGCGCGCGCTCGTCGCCGACGGCGTCCAGGTCGCCATCACCGGCCGCAGCGCGGCGCACCTGTCGGCGGCTCGTCCGAAGATCGAGGCGGCCGGCCCGGGCGCCGTCGAGACGCTGCAGGCCGATGTCCGCCGCTACGACGAGATCGGCGGCGCCATCGAGGCGACCGCCGCCCGTTTCGGCGGGCTCGACATCCTGGTGAACAACGCGGGCGTCGGGATCTTCACCGACGTCGCGTCGATGACGCCCGATCAATGGGGCGAGGTCATCGAGACGAACCTCACCGGCGTGTTCAATGCGTGCCAGGCCGCGGTGCCGCACCTGCGCCGCCGCGGCGGCGGCTACATCATCAACATCAGCAGCCTCGCCGGGAAGAACCCGTTCAAGGGCGCCGGGGCGTACTGCGCCTCGAAGGCCGGCCTGAACGCGTTCAGCGAAGTGCTGATGCAGGAAGTGCGCTACGACAACATTCGCGTGAGCTATGTCATGCCCGGGTCGGTGGCCACTGGTTTCTCGAGCGGCGACGAGTCGAAAGGCGCCGACTGGAAAAGCTCGCCGGAAGACATCGCCGATGCGGTCGTCAACCTCCTGCAGAGCAACCCGCAGAGCATCCCGAGCCGCGTCGAAATCCGGCCTTCCCAACCGAAAAAATGACGTCCCCATTCGACAAGCACCGCGATGCGCTCGAGCGCCACGAAACGATGATGGGCACGGCGAGGGGACGGCTCGCCGTCGCGATGGATCTGCTCACCGATTCGCTCGCGCTGGTCGGCCAGCACGGCGTCTACTGCCGCAGCGATCGCGTTCCCGGCACGCCCAAGATGGACATCGCGCTCGTCCTCGAGCAGATCGACGATGCCAAGCAGCTGGTGCAGAGCGCCATGGAAACGCTCAAACGCCAACGCTGAAC
>JAYVYV010000512.1:0-2573 GCA_043783985.1 Acidobacteriota bacterium
CGCGACGCGGTGACCGCTCGCACATTCTGTGCAAGACGGTTGACGGGGTATCCTATTCCCACTCATGAACCTGTCGGTCCAAGCTGCCCCGCGTGCCGCGGGGACGCGCGGCGCAACCGTGGTGGGCATCCTGGCGGCGATCAGCGTGTCGCATCTCTTGAACGACACGCTGCAGTCGCTGATCCCGTCCATCTATCCGCTGCTGAAGACGTCGCTGCAGTTGAACTTTTCGCAGGTCGGCCTCATCACGCTGACGCTGCAGCTGGCCGCGTCGCTGCTGCAGCCGATCGTCGGCATGTACACCGATCGGCGGCCGATGCCGTACTCGCTGGTCGGCGGCATGGCCTTCTCGCTGGTCGGCCTGCTGCTGCTCTCGGTCGCCGGCACGCTCGGCGCAACCCTCTTCGCCGCCGGGCTGATGGGCGTGGGTTCCTCGATCTTCCATCCGGAGTCGTCGCGCATCGCGCGCATGTCCTCGGGCGGGCGGCACGGTCTCGCGCAGTCGGTGTTTCAGGTCGGCGGCAACATGGGGTCGTCGCTCGGCCCGCTGCTCGCGGCGTTCTTCGTCGTGCCGCACGGCCAGTCGAGCCTGGCGTGGTGCGCGCTGATCGCGGTCCCGGCGATCGTGCTGCTGACGAAAGTCGGCCACTGGTCGGCGCATCACCGGCCGCGCGCGGCGCATCAGGCGCCGAACGAGGGCTGGCAGCCGCGGCCCGGGCTCACGCGCACGCGCGTTGTAAGCGCGCTGGCGGTGCTGGCCGTGCTGATCTTCTCGAAGTACTTCTATCTCGCCAGCCTGAGCAGCTACTACACGTTCTACTTGATCAGCCGGTTCGGCGTCTCGGTGCAGAGTGCCCAAATTCACCTGTTCGTCTTCCTCGGCGCGGCCGCCGCGGGCACGATTCTCGGGGGGCCGATCGGCGATCGCATCGGCCCGAAGTACGTGATCTGGGGCTCGATCCTGGGAGTGTTTCCGTTCACGTTCGCGCTGCCGTTTGCGAACCTGTTCTGGACCGGCATCCTGACGGTGGTAATCGGCCTGATCATCGCGTCCGCATTTTCGGCGATTCTGGTCTACGCGCAGGAGCTGGTGCCGGGGCGGGTGGGAACCATTGGAGGCATTTTTTTCGGCTTTGCGTTCGGGATGGCGGGACTTGGCGCCGCCGCGCTCGGACGGCTCGCCGACCTGACGAGCATCGAGTACGTCTACCGGCTTTGCGCCTACCTGCCGCTCATCGGCCTGCTGACCGCGTTTCTCCCGGAGCTCGACCATCAGGCCATTGCTCGCGAGCCCGCAGCGCCAGCCCGGTAGCGACCGAGGTCAGCTCCTCGCCGCCGGTGACTTTCGCGGGGCCGAACCGCTCGACGAAGATCCGGCGGACGGCAGGGACGAACGACGATCCGCCGGTCAGGAACACGCGGTCGATGTCGCCTGCTGCCAGCCCGGACGCCGCCATGAGGCGATCGACGCAGTCCGACATCGACGCGATCTCCGCGCCGATCCACATGTCGAAATCGCCCCGGGTCACACGTTTGCGAATCGTCACCGGTCCGCATTCGAACGCGAACTCCGCCTGGGACGCCGCCGACAGCTCGAACTTCGTGCGCTGCACCGCCTCGTGGAGCTGATAGCCCAGCTCGTTCTTGATCAGCAGGAGGAACGCTTCGAGGCGTTCCGGCGTCGACGCGGTGCGCTGCACGCGCTCCAGCATTTCCATCGTTGACGGCGATTTCAGGAACGACAGATAGTGCCAGCGCTCGAGCCGCTCGTAGGGCCAGCTCGGCACCGGAAGGAACTTGTCGGGCGGGGAGAGGTACTCGCCGCCCAGGCCGAGCCGCGGCGCGACGAGGTGGCGGATGATCCGCTTGTCGAACGCGTCGCCGGCGATGGGGACGCCGTCGGTGCCGATGATGTCCGACGCGCGCCGGCCCCGGCGGCGCACGCCGGGCCCGACCGAGACGATCGTGAAGTCGCTGGTGCCTCCCCCGAAATCGCCGATCAGGATCCGCTCGTCGCGCTGCAGGCGCTCTTCGTAGGCGTACGCCGCCGCGACGGGCTCGTATTCGAAGACGATCTCGTCGAAGCCGGCGAGACGGATCGCCGTCAGCAGTCGTTCGGTCGCGAACGCGTCGAGCTCGGCGTCGGGCGGATTGGAGAAATGGACCGGCCGCCCCAGGACGATCCGCCGCGGCGACGGCCACGACGCCAAGCCGAGCTGTTCGCTCATGTGCCTGCCGATGAGCGCGATGAGCTTTTCGAGGGAGTAGTACTGCGCGCCGATACCGGTTCCTTCAAACGTGCGGTCCGCGAGGTAGGCCTTCAGCGACTGAATGAAGCGTCCCTTGGTCTCCGACGCCAGGTAGCCTTCGATCGCGGCCGCGCCGGCGACCGAAGGCCGCTTCGGTTCGAAGTACAGCACGGACGGAAACGTGGAGCGCGGGCCGTGGGCGGTCGGGAACTGCGCGAGACGGGGAGCGCCGGAAGCCCCGACGAACGCGACCGCACTGTTGGTCGTGCCGAAATCGACGCCGGTCCACGTCATTCCCGACGCAACGCGGCCACCACGTCGACG
>JAYVYV010000513.1:0-2566 GCA_043783985.1 Acidobacteriota bacterium
GAGAAAACCTTGCTTGGCGATCTCCGCGAGCTCCGCGGTAAAACATCACCGCGCCGTCCACCCGCCATCGATCACGAGCATCGCGCCGGTCATGTAGGCGGATGCGCGCGACGCGAGAAACACGATCGCGCCGTTGTAGTCGTCGTCGTGCGCCATACGGCCGAGCGGCGTGCGCTTGACGTACTCGGCGACGAACGCCGGCGCGTGCCCCGCTTCCTTGACGCCGCCGGGCACCAGCGTGTTGACACGCATTCCGAACGGCGCGCAATACTCGGCCAGCCAGCGGGTGAAGTTCAGCATGCCGGACTTCGCCACGCTGTAGCCGATCGGCTTGTAGAACTCGGCGCCGTCCTGCCGGCGGTAGTCGTAGACCGACTGGTCGGGCGCGACGACGCCGTAGGTGGAGGAGACGTTGATGATGCTGCCGGCGCCGATCGCGGCCTCGCGGAACTGCGCGATGAAGGACTGCGACACGACGAATGCGCTCTTGAGGTGCGACTCGAGCATGGCGTCCCACGCCGATTCCGGATAGCGCTCGAACCGGCCGGTCTCGAGCGCGGCGTCGGCCGGCGACGATCCGAGGCCGGCGTTGTTCACCAGGATCGACGGCGCACCGAACCGCTGCGCCACGTCGGCGACCGCGGCGTCGACCGCCGCGCGGCGGGTGGCGTCAACCGCATGGATCGAGACCGGTGCGCCGGAATCGATCAGCGCCTGCAGCTCGGGTCTCGGCGTCACGGCGACGTCGAACAGCGACACCGATGCTCCGGCACTGGTCAGCGCGCGCGCGTACTGAGAGCCCAGCCGGCCGAGGCCGCCGGTGACGATAGCGACCGAGCCGTCGAGGCGAAACGGGTCGTTTGTGGTAGTCAAAGGGACAATGAACAGGCTACCGCCCCGTCGCTTACAGGAATGGCGGCGATCATCCTGTAAATCGATGTTCAAAGGCGGGTTACGTGGTCGGAAGCAGGAACGAAAACGTTGCGTTCACAACGTGAACGGTTACACGTTCACGAATTGAACGACACGATTGTGCCAGCCGTCGGTACCGCCTGTCAAGCTAACCTCGACAGAATCCGCTCAGCCTCGGCCCAGTCCGCCGAATCGTCGATGTTGTGGCCGAACGGAGGCGCCATAGGGTACGCCGCAACCCGGTCGCCGTACAAGCTCGGATCCGCAGTTTCGAGCAGGGCCGCCTTGAACAGATAGATCGCACCGTTGAACACCCAGGCGTCCGGCATCCCCTGCCGCCGGACGGGCCGATCCCGGACCGGACGGTCGCCGACATACAGCCGGGCCCAGCCCTGCTCGTCGACCGTCAGCGCTCTCAGCGGATGGAAATGCGACGGCATCCGGTCGACGCTGACCACCGAGTCCGCTCCGGACGACACCGCCAGCGCCACCGACTCGGCGATGTGCGACGGCCGGCGCAGCGGCGACGTCGGCATCAGGATCATCACCCACTCCGGCCAGTACTGCTGCGCGTCGCGCATCCACTGGACCGCGTGCTGCATCACCGGCAGGTGCGGCGTGTCGTCCGCGCACAGCGCCACCGGGCGCATGAACGGGACCTCGCACCCCAGATGACGCGCGATCTTTGCCGCCTCCTCATCGTCGGTGGACAGGATCAGACGGTCGAACACACCCGAGGCCAGCGCGCACTCGATGGTGTAGGCGATCAGCGGCTTGCCCGCCAGCCGCCTGGTGTTCTTTCCGGGAATGCCCTTAGACCCCGCCCGCGCCGTGATCACGCCGAGGACGGTCGGCTTCGGCGTCACTACAGGCGGAAGATGGACGAGCCAGTGTGGCTCTTCAGCGCGTTGCGGGTGTCGACGATGACCGGCGCGCCCTTCACGATCGCGGCGTAATCGAACACGTCGTGGTTAGTGCAGATCACGTAGCAGTCGGCGGCCGCGGTCAGCGCGTCCTCGGTCGCAAGCGAGCGCAGCGTCTCGGCACCACGCGCGAGCGAGTCGACGTAGGGATCGGTGTAACTCACCGTCGCGCCCTGGCGCGTGAGCAGCTCGAGGATGTCGAGCGCGGGGGACTCGCGCACGTCGCCGACGTTCGGCTTGTAGGCCATCCCGAACAGATGCACGCGCGATCCGTTCAGCGCCTTGCGCTTCGAGTTGAGCGCTTCGGCGATCAGCTGCACCACGTACTCCGGCATCGCGCCGTTGACCTGGCCCGCGAGCTCGATGAACCGGCACTCGAAGCCGCTCTGGCGCGCCTTCCACGAGAGGTAGAACGGATCGATCGGGATGCAGTGGCCGCCGAGCCCGGGACCCGGGTAGAACGGCATGAAGCCGAACGGCTTGGTCTTGGCCGCGTCGATCACTTCCCAGACGTCGATGTTCATCTTGTGGCACATCAACGCAATCTCGTTGACCAGGCCGATGTTCACCGCGCGGAAGGTGTTCTCGAGCAGCTTCACCATTTCGGCGACGCGCGGCGAGCTGACCGGAATCACCGTGTCGATGCTGACCGAGTACAGCGCATGTGCGAGGATGCTGCACGTCGGTGTCGTCCCGCCCACGACCTTCGGCACGTTGCGGGTGTTGAACGT
>JAYVYV010000514.1:0-2560 GCA_043783985.1 Acidobacteriota bacterium
TCTTGGGGCGCATCGACGAACGCCGAGCGCTGATACGCGGACAACTGGGTGTTACCCATGTTCCCGGTTAACTCTGTTACCTATCTTTCCGGTTGCTCATTGTCTACCAAACACCAGGCACAAGTCGCTTCGTTCGTGCCGCGTACGCTGCGTATTCATCGCCAAACGCCTCGCTCATCATCTGCTCTTCCGCGTGAACACGAAGCGAGAACAGGATTGCGAACGCGACGAAATTCGACGGACCTGCGACCAAATTCGGGATGACGAGCGCATGGCCCACGGAATACAGCACCAATGCCGAGTACATCGGATGGCGGATCCGACGATACACGCCTTGCGTGATGAGTCGATGCTGCTCACGCACCTCAAGGGTGATCGACCAATTCGTGCCAAGATCAGCGTGCGACTTGTAGAAGAGCCAAAGGCCGATCACAAAGCAGGTCACTCCGGCGACGAAGGGGCCGAGACGTAGCGGGTACTCGGCGAACGAGAGCACAGGTGACGCGAGCCAGATCAGAGGGATGAAGAAGCCAATCCACGCCAGAACCAACAGGCCAGTCTCGAGGGACGTCTTGTGGCTCCTAACGACTTTGACGTTTCGACTTCGGCGGCCATGTGGGCCACGGATGGCGATCATCGTCAGGGTGGCTGCGAGTACGACCACCTTCGCGACCCATGGGTTCATGCAACGCCTTTTCTTTCATCCAAGTAAAGCGATGTCGCAAATGGGACTGTCCGGCTAACGGTGTTTCGGCTGTCCGGGACCGACCCGACCATACTGACTTCGCCTGCGAAATCCCGCAGGCTAAGCACTCGTCGAATCGGATCGGTCGTTCCAACCTAAACCGTTGATCGGGCGCATCCTAGCACCGTCCCGACTCGCCACGGCATTCCCCGTGAGGCGCGAGTGCCGGTCAGCCTAAGGACCCGGAAGGGAATAAGTCCCGGAGGCCCCGGGCCCCCGCTTCGCAGCCCTCGGCGTCAGCGCAATCCGGTCCGGTCCGTGGACTGAAATGCCGCAGACGGATTGCCGTCCGGACCGGGTCGAGCAGCTTCGGCGGTTGCGGGAGCAGACCTGGCGGTACGATCGCTGACACGCCCGAACATCTGCCAACGCCGTGCCGTGCGGATCTCGCCGGACAATCGAACCGAGGACCTTGGCCGTCCGCAACATTTGCAAATCAGGCAGCCCGACGCAGCGCAGACATTGCTCACGGCCGATTATCGTGGCCTCGGAACGGTTATCAAGAGCGAACGGGCGATGGCGCACGCTGTCGACGACTCAGAAGCGGAACAGTCGATTGATTTTGATGATGAACGCGCGGTTCTGCAGGTCGGGAAATCTGGTGAGGAGTGCGTCGCGCTCCTCGTTGTAGACCACGAACAGCTCGCTCCCCGGCCGGTACTCCCAGCGCAGCCGCACGTTCGCGCTGGCGCGGCGCGTGGTCGAGTTGTACTGCACGAGCGCGCTCGCGAACATCAGCGGCGTCATCGTGTAGGTCACGCGCGACCCGACGAGGTTGCTGGTGAAGGACCTGCCGGGCAGGTCGATCCAGTTGATGGAAACGTTGGGCTCGAGCGAGAACCGCGGCGTCAGGTTGAGGCGCGTGCGACTGTAGCCGACGCTCGTCCGGCGGCCGTTGTAGAACGCACCGTGTTCGATCAGAAGGTTGCCCGACACGGGCCGCTGCTGGCCGAAGTTGTAGCCGACCCGCGCGGTGACGAAGTCGTACGCGCCCGACGGAACCTTCGCCGACGGCGTGACGGCGAACGGCTGCGCAAGCCGCTCGAAATCGTCGAGGAGGCCGACGCTGAACCGATCGCTGTTCTGGAGCTCAATCGCGAACTCGCCATCCGCGAGCCGCGTCTGCAGCGACCCGGCGCCGTCCTCGATATAGGTGTAGGTGCCGATGCCGGAGAACTTGCGAACGGACTTGATCCCTTTCGGCCGCGGGCTGAAGCGGATCTGGCCGGCGCTCTCGCGGATGTTGCGGCGGCGGACGAACCCGACCTCTGGATTGAAGCTGTCGCCGACGACGAGCCGATCGAGCTGCACGCCGTAGCGATCGCCGGCGTACTCCATCTGCGTGCGATAACTCGTGTCTGTGCCATCGAGACCGGCGGTCCGCGTCCTGGCCCAGTACGTGTTGACCGACAGGTTGGCGAAGAAGGCGAACGTGCCGTCGACGCCGTAGGCGTCGTTCGATCCGATGCCGCCCTGCGCGACCGACCGTCGCGTCGCCATCGCGCCGACACTGCTGCGCCGCAGGATGTCGCGCCGCAGGCGCAGCACCGAAAAGTTGGTGGCATCCGCGTGCGCCTTGGGCGCGTCGCGCGTGCCGATGTCGATCGCGCCGATGCTGAAGCGGCCTACCCGCCCGGTCAGGCGGCCGCCGGCCAGCACCGGCACCTCCAGACCCTGGTTCAGGCCGATCCGGCGACTGTAGAACAGCAGCGGCGTATCGCCGGTCGGCTGGGCCGCGCCGGTTGTCGCCGAGACACCAAACGCAAACGTGCCCTGGTTTTCCAGGAAGAACTCGCGTTTCTCAGGAAAGAAGAG
>JAYVYV010000515.1:0-6425 GCA_043783985.1 Acidobacteriota bacterium
CGTGGAATCTGGCGGACAGGTGGATGACAAGGGCCAGATCACCACGTCTAGCGCGTCCGCGACTGTCGACAAGATGATCAAACAGGCGGCCGTTGTGCCGCGAGTACATCGTGTCCGCGTCAACCGAGGTACGTTCAAGCGTCGCGATATCGTGACAGCGGAAGTCAACCCGGACACGCGCAACGCGACACGCCGCAATCACACCGCGACCCACCTGCTCCACGCGGCGCTGCGCGAGGTGCTCGGCACGCACGTCAAGCAGGCGGGCTCGCTCGTCGCGCCCGATCGCCTGCGTTTCGACTTCGTGCACGTCCAGCCGGTGACGCGCGAGGAAATCGACCGGATCGAACGCATCGTCAACGACCAGATTTGCCGCAATACGCCGGTCGCCACCGAAGTCCGCTCGACGCAGGAAGCGATCGCGTCCGGCGCGATGGCGCTGTTCGGCGAGAAGTACGGCGACCAGGTCCGCGTCGTGAGCGTGCCGGGGTTCAGCATGGAGCTGTGCGGCGGCACGCACGTCAGCGCGACCGGCGACATCGGCTTCTTCGCCATCGTCGCCGAAAGCGGCGTCGCGGCAGGCACGCGGCGCATCGAGGCGCTGACCGGCGCGGGCGCGGTCGCGTGGGCCCAGCGTCAGCGCGCGACGTTGTCGTCGATCGTCGACGCGCTGCACGTGACCGACGCGCACGCGGTCGAGGCAATCGAGAAACTGCAGGCCGAGGGCAAGCGGCTCGCGCGCGACGTAACACAGCTGAAGACGCAGCTCGCGATGGGCGGCAGCGGGGAGGCAGACGGCGCGAGTGGGGACACGACCGAGGTCGCCGGCGTGACGCTCGCGCGACGCAAGGTCAGGGACATGGACAAGGACGCGCTGCGGGCGCTGGCCGATTCGCTGAAGGCCCGGATCAAGAGTGGCGTCGTCGTGATCGCGTCGGCGAGCGAAGGGAAGGTGCAAATCGTCGTCGCGGTGACGCCGGACCTGACCTCGCGTGTTAAAGCGGGCCAGATCGTGAAGGAAATCGCGCCAATCGTCGGCGGCGGCGGCGGCGGCCGCCCCGACTTCGCGGAAGCCGGTGGCAAGCAGCCGGAGAAGATCGACGAGCTGCTGAAGGCCAGCGAGGCCGTTCTCGGCCGCCTGCTGAGCTAGGTGTCGGAGTTCGGTGTCGGAGTTCGACGTCCGGAATTCGGTGTCGGAGTTCGGTGTCGGAGTTCCGGCCAGCCCTAGTCCCCGGTTCATTTGTGGCCGATAACACCCTTGGTTGTTTTCCCGGCGACTCGGGTGTAAACTATTGACCTCCTTAGACATGCTCAACCGTATCGCCACAGGCGGGCCCACACGCCCGCGCTACTTGATGATTGCCTTGTGCGTCGGCATCGCTGCCCCCGCGCACGCGCAGATCTATTCCTGGCGCGACGCCAACGGCACTCTCGTCGTGTCGAACAAACGTCCAGGGGCCATCGCGCCGGCGGCCTTGTATACCGTCCCGAAGGCAGAAGGCGTCCGCGCCACCCGTTCGGCCATCGCCGAACGCGCCCGGGCCTACGACGACATCATCAGCGAGCACAGTCGGACGCGCGGCGTGCGCGCCGACCTCGTACGCGCGGTCGTGCAGGTCGAATCCGGGTTCAACCCCTACGCCCGTTCGCCGAAGGGCGCGATGGGCCTGATGCAGCTGATGCCGTCCACCGCCAGACAGTTCGGCGTCGTCAACGCCTTCAACCCGATCGAGAACGTTCGCGCCGGCGTGGCGTATCTGCGCGAGCTTCTGGATCGGTACCAGAACAACGAAGAGCTGGCGCTCGCCGCGTACAACGCCGGTCCGGCTGCGGTCGACAAGCACGGCCAGAGCGTGCCCCCCTACCGGGAAACGCGCAGTTACGTGGCGCGGATCAATCAGATGGCGGGCCGGCCGGTTCAGGCGCATCAGGCGACGCCGATCTACAAGGTCACCGACGTCATCGACGGCCGCCCGATCACGCGGTACACGGACAAGAAGCCCACAACGAACTAACGACTACTCGGGTCGCTCCACCCCTGTCACATCCAGCCGCTCGTAGGCCGGGCCGATCGCCTCGGTCGCCAGCAGCACCTCGATTCCCACAATCACCGCGCACAGAGCCGCCGCCGGCACCAGCGCGGCCGGACCGATGAACCGTCCCAGCGCGAACCAGACGATGCCGCCCGCGAGCGCCCCTGGGAGCGCGCTCAGGATCAGCAGGAACCATGTCCCGCCCAGCATGATCAACCGCTGCCCCATCGCGTCGAGCCCCCGCGGCCGCTGATTCCCGAGCGGCACCCACGCCGGAAAGATCAGCGCCGCCGCGTTGTGAATCGTCAGCTGCGAGAAGACGAGCGCGGGCGTCAGGATGGCGATCGCCGCAGCGCCGCCCATCCGCACGCCGAGGCTCACGCTCGTCAGAATCGTTCCCGACAAGCCCGTCGCGACCGCGAGCATCGACCACGCGCCCGCCGTGATCAGCACGCCCGGCCACAGCAGCTCGCCGCGCACGACGGCGGACGCCTTCACCGGCCAGGTCTTCAACAGCTCCAGGTGACGCAGATCCTGCCGCAGATCGATCCGAACGATTTGCGGCGCCAGCACGATCGCGAACACCGTCCCCGCCAGCGCGACCGCGCCCATGAGCGATGCCAGCCCGTTGGCGCGCCCCAACGACGCGGCAATGATGGTCAGCGACACCAGGATCGCCGACGTGCGCGCGAGGGCGCGCCTGTCGACCATGCGCAGCGTCTGCATCGCCGCCTTCCAGGCGAACGCCGTCTCCGTCCGGCCGATCGGCGCCAGGGTCCAGCCGGCCGAGCGCACCTTGTAGGTCGCCTCGCCTTTCGTCTTCGCCGGCTGAAGGGTTCGGCGCTCCGCCACCTGGGCGACCGCCTCCTGGAACGTCTCGTCGCTCATCAGGACCCACGCCCCCATCGCGAACATGACGGCGAGCGCGAGAGCGAGATTGGTCAGATACGGCTGCGGCCACTCGGAAAACAGCGGGCGGACCAGCGCCACGAACGGCCAGAGAACGATGTGCGCCGAGCCCGTGCTGGCCACACGGCCGAGGAGCAGGACGACGTCTTGCGGTCCACCGGGCATCGCCTGATGGACTTCGCGTGAGATGCCGCTCGCGACGACCGCCAGCGCGGCGATCATGACCCCGAGCGGCAGCCACGCCACGCGCCGGATCCGGGCGCTGCCCGCCCCCAGCCGCGCGCGCGCGAGCGTCACGCCGGTGAAGTAAATCTTGCCGGTGACCAGCAGGATCCAGGCGCCGACCGAAATGCGCAGGCGCGAAAAGCCGAACGCCGATGGCGACGCGAGCCCGATGACGATCGCGCCGAACAGCATGCCGATCTGCGACCGCAGCATCCGGTGAATCAGCAGCTGCCGGCGCGACACCGGGGCTGGAAACAGAAACTGGAGCTCCGCGTCGGAAAACTCCAGCAGGCCGCTGTCGACCGGGAGCAGCCAGGCGCCCGTCGCGATCGCCATCAGGATCAGGCCGGCCAACCCGGGGGCCGACGCCAGCAGCCCGGTCATCGACGCCGGCCAGCGGGCGGGGCGCGCGCCGCGCCGCGCGTTCGAGCGCGAGACACGGAAGCGCGCGAAGAAGCTGAAGTAGATGTAGGCCGCGCCCACAATCGCGCCGATGAGATACCGCGGCTCGCGCAGCCGCCGCAGGCGGACCCGCAGGCGGTTTCTCGCGCTGCAGACGATGATGTAGAGGCTGGCGGACAGCACGTCAGCCCTCCATCACGGAGGACGCCGGGGACGCGGGGACGGGCACGTCTGGGGCTGGTCCTCTTGTCCTCGGCGTCCCCCGTGGCGGAACGTTAGGACTTGCCATCGTGCCCAGTCACCCGCAGGAAGATCTGCTCGAGGTTGGAGCCTGCCATCACCAGGTCGGCGCGCGACGCGAGCTCATCGAACGTCCCGTCGGCGACCTTCTGCCCCCGATCCATGATGATCACGCGGGTGCAGACCGCCTCCACCAGGTGCAAGAGGTGGGACGACAACAGAATCGCGGCGCCGGCGCGGGCCCGCGCCACGATCGTGTCGCGCATGCGGCGGATGCCGATCGGGTCGAGCCCCGTCAACGGCTCGTCGAACAGCAGCGTCGATGCATTCCGGATCAGGCCGGACGCGATGACGACCTTCTGCCGCATGCCGCGCGAGAGCTCGCCCGGCAACGACCGCTCCTTTCCTTGCAGCTCCAGTTCCTGGATGAGCGCGGCCGCCCGGCGTTCGAAGTCGGTCACCCCGTAGAGGCGCGCCACCAGGCGCAGATGCTCGTCGACGGTGAGGTACTCGAACAGGTGCGGCTCGTCGGGCATGAACGCCAGGCGGCGCTTGGCCTCGATCGGATCCTCGATCAGATCGTGGCCGTCGATCCGGAGGCGCCCGGAGGATGGTCTGAGGATGCCGGCCAGCGACCGCAGGGTGGTCGTCTTGCCTGCACCGTTGGGGCCGATCAAGCCGACGATTTCGCCCGCGCCGACCGTGAATGACAGGTCCGCCACCGCGGTGAAGGTGCCGGTCGCGGTCGCATACGTGCGGCCGAAATGCTCGACTGAAAGGGCCATTGTGTTAGGATTAGGGGTTTCCGGAGGTTACAGATCACGTGGCATCGCACGAATCCGCGCTCAAAGCGCATCGGCAGAGTTTAAAGAACCGCGAGCGCAACCGCCAGTTCCGTTCGCGCCTGCGCAACACCCTGAAAGTCATCCGCGCCGCCATCGACGGCAACGACCTGGCGGGCGCAAAAAGCGGGCTGAAGCAGACCATCTCGCTCATCGACAAGATGGCCAGCAAGGGCATTATTCACAGGAACGCGGCCGGCCGCTACAAGTCGCGCCTGACGGTCCGTCTCGCCAAAAAAGCGTCGTAGCCGGATCGCTCGGCTAAAGCCTTCGCGCTACGTGGCCGCACTGCCCTCAACGTAGCGCGAAGGCTTCAGCCGAGCGTTTCCGCGGCTTCAGCCGAGCGTTACCAACGCCTGGCCGCCACCCGCTTCCCCGCGCACAACTCGACGATCAGGCGTTCGATCAACACGCGCGGGTCGCCGGCTGACCGCTTGAGATCCACGTCGGTACGAAAGAGCGCTTCGATCGCCGGCTTGACGTCGGCGGGCGCGAGCGCGGGGAATTTCGTCCGCACGAGCCAGCCGAGCTGGCCGAGGATTTTCTCCGCCGGCGCGCCGGCGTCGAACATCAACGCGAGCTGTCGCAGCGCCTCGGCGGCCTGGCCGGCCTCGATCGCGTTGGTCATCGCCCAGTCGTCCTGCAGCGCCGCCGGCCCGACCACCGCTCTCACATCGTCGACCGTGATTTGCTTCTGCCCGAGCGTGTAGAGCAGCAGCCGATCGACGTCCGCGCGGAGGCGCTTCACGTCGACGCCCGCGCGCTGGGCCACGAGCCGGGCGGCGGCCGGATCGATGACGGCAGTCGCCGCGGCCACCCGTGTGCGGACCCAGCGCTCGGCGTCGGCCAGATCCTCGAGCGCGCCGCATTCGACGATCGCCGCCTGCTTCTGCAGCAGCTTGAACAGGCGGCCGCGCTTGTCGACGCTGGTGGCGACGAGGACGAGCGTGGTCTGCGTTTCGGGACGCTTGATCAGCTCCTCGAGCTGCTCGAGCGCGCGCGTGGCGGCCTCGCTTTCCCGCTTCGGCGCGAGCAGCGTCTCCGCCTGCAGCACGGTGACGACGCGCCGCGGCACCATCATCGGCAAGGTGCGCACCGCCGCGACGATCCCGGCGACCCCGTCGGCCAGCCGATCGCCCGTCGTCAGGTCGCCGGCGTGGATGCGATCGACGTTGAAGGCGCGCAGCCCCTCGTCCACGAGATCGGCGAACTCCGAAGCGAGTGCGGATTTCTCGACTTCGTCTTCGCCGAGGATGAGATAGAGGGGCTCGGGGGTGCCGGCCCGGATCTGCTGCCGGACCGCGGCCGCGCTCAGGTTCGGCATGACGGCATTGCGGATGTCAGAACGCCTCCAGAATGGCGCTGACGATCGTGCGCGCGAACTCGGTGCTGATGCGCTCGAGCGCGTTGGTATCCTGCTGGAAGAACGCCGCCGGGTCGACCACCGCGCGGTTGCCGCTGGCGTCGTACTCCTGCCGGAACAGCACGCTCGCGTTTTCCCACAGGACCTTGTTCTCGCGTATGTCGCGCAGCTCGATCTTGGCGGTCATCGTGATGGCGTAGCGCGACGCGAGCTGCTGCGGCGTGAAGCTCGCCGGCTGGATGCTGACCGAGGTGATCTCGCCGGTGAGCAGAGCGTCGACACCCGCCGCCTCAGGGAGAATCTGGTACTTGCCGCGGCCGATGAACTCCGACCGCACCTTCTGCGTCAGCATCGTCTCCAGGTTGAAGACCACGGTGCGGTTGGCGAAGGTCGGCACGCCGATGGTCCGGA
>JAYVYV010000516.1:0-2557 GCA_043783985.1 Acidobacteriota bacterium
ACGGGATGAACGCGCTCGCGATGCCCGGGGTGCGCTTCCGGCCGGCCGTCATCGAGCCGACATTCCACAAGCACGCGCAGACGAGCTGCGGCGGCTGCCAGATCCACGTCGTCGATCGCGAGACATTCCGGCCGGTCGAGGCCGGCGTCGCGCTCGTCGCCGCCTTCCGCGCGGCCGATCCCGATCGCTTCCGCTGGCGCGATCCGCCCTACGAGTACGAGCACACGCTCCTGCCCATCGACATCCTCGCGGGATCATCCGAGCTGCGCGGGCAGATCGAGGCCGGCGTGTCCGCGCGCGACATCGCGCGCACGTGGACCGACGCCGTCGCGGACTTCGTGAAGCTGCGCGAACGATTCCTCCTGTACTGAAGCGCTCCACGGTGGTCCATTGCTTCGCGCGACGCCGCCGGTCCACGGAAAGCCTTGAAACGACTCGGAAAAAAGACCGAAAATCGACACCTGTGAGAGCGGCTGTCACGACCAGCGCGGCGATTCTCCTGACAGGCGCCTCGTGAACAGACGTCCTGCGCCCACCCTCGCGATCGCGCTGGCTCTCGCCATGGCCGCCGGCTGCGCGCGGCGCGAGCAGGCCGCCGTGCTGCGATCTGGAGCGGCGCGCGGCGGCAACGTGCTGCTCGTCACGATTGACACGCTGCGTCGCGATCGGCTCGGGGCGTACGGCAGCAATCGCGCCCTGACGCCCGCGCTCGATCGGATCGCCGCGTCTGGCCTGCGCTATACCCACGCCTACTCGCACGCGCCGATGACGCTGCCGGCGCACACGTCCATCCTCACGGGCCGCACGCCGCCCATGCACGGGGTGCATGACAACGGATCGTTCCGCCTCGACGATCGCGTGCCGACGCTCGCATCGGTGCTGAAGCAGGCCGGCTACCGGACCGGCGCGTTCGTGGGGGCGTTCGTCCTCGATGCGCGGTTCGGCCTCAATCGCGGCTTCGACGAGTACGACGATCGGTATCCGCACAAGTCGGACGCTTCGACGTTCACGTTCGCCGAACGGCGCGCGGCCGACGTCGTCAAGGCGGCGGGAGACTGGATTCTCGGAGCGGCTTCCCTCCCCCAGGGGACCACCGCGCCCCCGTGGTTCGCCTGGGTGCATTGTTTCGATCCGCATGCGCCGTACGAAGCGCCCGTGGAGTACCGCTCCGGGCGATCGCCGTACGACGCTGAGGTGGCGTATACGGATGCGATGCTGGGCCAACTGCTCGATCGCCTGTCCGCCGCGCATGCGCTCGATCACACGCTCGTCATCGTGACGGCCGACCACGGCGAATCGCTCGGCGAACATGGCGAGACGACCCACGGGCTCTTCGCATACGACGCCACGATCGCCGTGCCGTTGCTCGTGAGCGGACCGGCCGTGCCGCGCGGGATCGTCGATGCGCCGGTGGGACATGCGGATCTGCTGCCGACGATCGTGGATCTGGTGGGCGCGGCGGCGCCGGCCGATCTCGACGGCCGGTCGCTCGTTCGGCCGCCGGCGGCCGACGGCATCGTCTCCTTCGAGGCGCTGGACGCCAACCTCACGCGCGGTTGGGCGCCGCTGACCGGGATCGTCGCGGGCCGATGGAAATATATCGAGCTGCCGCTGGCGGAGCTGTACGACCTCGCGTCTGATCCGTTGGAAGAGCGAAATCTGGCTGCGCGCGACCAGCCGCGCCGGGACGCGATGGCGCGGGCTCTCGCCGACATCGCCCGTCCTCGAGCGACCCCGTCCCCGACCGCGGTCCCCGGGGATGTGGCAGCCCGGCTGCGATCGCTCGGGTATGTGGCCCCATCGGCGACGTTCCCCCGACGCCTGCACACGGCCGAGGACGATCCGAAACGGCTCGTGGCGCTGAACGAGCAATTCAATACTGCGCTGACCACGTTCAACGCCGGACGCGCGGACGAAGCGCTGTCGCAGTTCGAGGCGCTCCTCCGCACGCGGCCGGATTTCATCACCGCCCGGACCAGCGCGGCCACGGTGCTGTTGACGCGGCATCGCGCCCACGACGCGGTCGCCCTGCTGCGCGACGCGCCGGGTGACCAGGCGGGGTCGCCGGAGATCCTGGCCAAGGTGGGGATGGCGCTCCATGAGGCGGGCGATCTCAACGGCGCGGCGGCGGCGTTGGAGCGCGCACGCGCGGCCGGCAATCAAAATCCCGAGATCCTGAACGATCTGGGGGTCGTGTACGCCCAGATGGGACGGCCCGGCGACGGCCGCCCGCTGCTTCTCGAGCTGCTGCGGCGCGATCCGAATGCGGCCGGCACGTGGAACAACCTCGGCCTGCTCGAACTGGCGGCGGGCCGCCAGGACGCCGCGATCGCGGCGTTCAGACGCGCCGTGCAGGAAGACCCCGGCAACGGCGACGCCTGGCAGGGACTGGGCGCCGCCGTCGTCGGCCGCGACCGTGCAACCGCCATCGACGCGTGGAAGCGCGCGGAGCAGCTGCGCCCGCGCGACTACGATCTGCTTTTCAATCTCGGGATGGTGCTGGCCGAGAGCGCTCGTCCGGCCGACGCGCTTCCGTACCTCCTGCGCTTCGCGCGGG
>JAYVYV010000517.1:0-6421 GCA_043783985.1 Acidobacteriota bacterium
GGCACTGATCCTCGTGTCGGGGATCATGGGACGAATGAGCGGCTGGCTCATTCAGACGGCGGGGTGGTGCTTCACGGCCGGCATCGTGCTCTTCTCGGGAAGCCTCTACCTCCTCGCCGTGACCGGTGTGACGATCCTCGGCGCCATTACCCCGATCGGCGGTCTCCTCTTCCTAATCGGGTGGGCCCTACTCGCGTTTGCGGCCATTTGACCGAAAAGGGTCGGAGTTTAGTGTCGGAGTTTGGTGTCGGAGTTTAGTGTTGGAGTTTGGTGTCGGAGTTTAGTGTCGGAGTTTTCGCCGTATTGATTCGCATCACAGACACCATCGTCATCGAGGACCGCGAGCTCGACGAGCGGTTCGTGCGCGCGTCGGGTCCGGGCGGGCAGAACGTCAACAAGGTGTCGACCGCCGTCGAGCTCCGCTTCGACGTTCGCGCGTCGTCGCTTCCCGACGACGTGAAACAGCGACTGATGACGCTGGCCGGGAGCCGCATGACCGGCGACGCCGTGCTGCTCATCGACAGCCGCGAGCACCGCACCCAGGGGCAAAACCGCGAGGCCGCGCGGGCACGGCTCATCGCGCTGCTGCAGCTCGCCGCGAAGCGGCCGAAGACGCGCCGGCCGACCAGGCCGAAGCGCGCCGCCAAAGAGAAGCGGCTCGAGTCGAAGCGGCAACGCAGCGAGGTCAAATCGCTGCGCGGCCGCGGCCGCCGCGGCGACGACTGACGCCGACCCTCCTACTCGCGCCGCAGCGCGTCGATCGGATCGATCCTCGTCGCCCGTCCCGCGGGCAGCCACACGGCAACCAGCGCGACGGCGGTGAGCATCGCCGGCACCACGACGAAAACCGCCGGGTTCCGCGCGGTCACGCCGAACAGGGGTGTCCGCGGGCAGCCGCTGAGCGACGAGTTCCTGCGCGCGTGCCGGGCGTGGGCGCTGCCCGAGCGCGCCGCCGGCGCTACACCGCCATCGAACCGTCGCCGACGACCACCGACGCGCCGCCGACCCGCACGGCCGTCACCTCGCCGCCGCTCATCGTGACGTTGACGTGCAGCCGGCTGGGTCGCCGCGCGAGCACGCCCTGCAGGAAGACCATCGAACCGGCTGCGGCGGGGGGCACCACGCCGTACTTCGCCGCGAAGCAGCCGGCCGGACCGACCGCCGATCCCGTTGCCGGGTCCTCGATCGCGCCGGCCGGCAGCATCCGGCTGTACGCGGTGGCATCGTCTCCTCCACGGTCCACGCTGAACACGTAGATGCCGCGCCGCGGGATGCCCGCGGCGGCGAAGACGGCGTCCGCCCTGGCGCGATCGAGCACGGCGGCGTCCACGGCTTTTCGCGTCGCCAGCGGGACGATGAAAAAGTTCGACCCGCAGTTGACCTCCTGCCCCGCCGGGATCTGGTCCGAGTCGGGCCGGACACGACCGATCGCGCGCGCACGATCGTCCGCGGCTGGCGTGTCCGGCGTATGCCGGACCACCGCCGGGTCGAGCCCGAGCGCCCCCGCCAGCGCGGCGGCATCGGTGACGGTCTTGCCGAACGTCGGCTTCAGCTGCGTCATCCACGCAAAGGCGAGGCGGCCGTCCTTCCAATCGAGATCCAGGTTGATCGGGCCCACGCCGAGGCCGAAGGTCGTGCGCGCCAGCCCCGGCTTCAGCGCGCCGGTGTGCGCGAGGGCGAACGCGGTCCCAATCGTCGGGTGGCCGGCAAACGGCGTTTCCGCGGTCCGGGTGAAGATGCGCACGCGGTGATCGGTCCCCGCCTGCTCCGGCGGAAACACGAACGTGCACTCCGACAGGTTCGACTCCCTCGTCATGACCTGCATCGTCTCGGTGTCGAGCCCGGCGGGCTGGACGAAGACAAAGAGCTGATTGCCCTGCATCCGGCGATCGGTGAACACGTCGAGGTGGATGTAGCGATAGGCCGCCGCAGCCTGCTGTAGGGCACCCCCTGCAGGAGAGGGGTCGAGGGCGACTCGTTCAGGGCGACCACCGAGCGCGATTCCCGCCAGCCCCGCAATGCCCGTGCGCCCGAATTCACGCCGATTCATCTCGAACATGACCTCTCCTCGCGCCCCACAATAGCACTCGACAGCGGCGCGATTCGAGGGCTCCGATCACTCGGCGATCTCGGGTTCCCAATCGGTCTGGCTGTTTTCGCGTCACTGTCCGAACCCGAGGCGCCCGAGCAATTGCGTGAATCGCGGGTCGGATCGGAGGATCTCCCACGGCGAGTTCGGTCTCAACGATTCGGCCTTCAGCCACACGAGGCTCTCGTCGCGACTCTGGTAGCACTCCTCGAGCAGGGCGAATGCTCCATCGTTGTCACCAAGCCTTGCACGAAGTTGGGCGATGTGAAATGGCGACACATATCTCGACGCTGATTGTTGCTTCGCCCGCTGGAGCTCGTTGCGGTACCGCTCTTCCGCAAGGTCCAGTTGTTTCCGCCAGTAGCCGTTGAGTCCCGACACCCGATAGGCCTGTTTCAGCGCCTCGAGGGTTTCCGGGCCGTCTCCGGTCAGCGCCTTCGTTCTGAAGCCCTCGAGGAATTCGGCCACGGCCTCGTCGGCCATGCCGTTCTGGACGAACCTGTCACCGCGGAGGTCGTGCAGATAGGCGGCGACATCGGCCACGTCCGGGTGCATCTCCACGATCTTCTCAACCTGCGCGATCGCCTCGTCGTACCGGCCGACGTTGGCCAGAGGCCAGACCGCCGTGACGGCGATGACGAGGGAAAACGGGTCGAGCTGCCGTGCCTTGTTCAGCTCCTGGCTGGCGTTGTCGAACTGCCCGTCCGCGAACAGGGACATGCCGTACCACTGGTGGGCCGTTGCATAATTTGGATTGAGCTCGATGGCACGCCTGAATTCCTTCGCTGCGCTCTGCCGGTCCCAATCGTACTGGGCCTTGATCACCCCGAGTGAGGCGTGCGCCTCGGCCAGACTCTCGTCGATCGACAATGCCTTCTCGGCCGCCGCCTTCGCCTTGGGGATCGCTTCGCTGGGAAGGAGGAGCAGACTCGACAGCTGGTAGTAGGAGTCTGCAACCCCCGCCCACGCGAGTGCGTAGTTCGGGTCGATCGCGATCGCCCGGTTGAAGTATTCGATGGCCTTCGTCCATCCCTCTTCGGTGTACTTGTTCCAGAAGTAGCGGCCCTTGACGTAGAGCTGATACGCTTCGATATTGTCGGTGTAGCGTTTCGTCAAACGCTTCTTCTGGTCGATGGTCAATCGCAACAGCAAGTTGTCGGAGATCTTCGCGGTAATCTCCTCCTGCACGACCGGAAATTCCGCAAGCCCGGCGTTGTAGGTGTTGCCCCACATCCGACTGCGATCACTCACGTTGACCAGTTCTGCACTGACCGACAATCTGTCGGACCGCTGGACGACGCGACCGATCACAACGGCGGCGACGTTCAGATCGTGACCGACCGCTTGCGGGTCGATGTCGCGCCCCTTGTACCGTAGAACCGAGTTGAGGGCGATCACCTTCAACGTGGGCTGAGGCAGCTGCGCCAGGCTGTTGATGACGCCTTCAGTGAGCCCGTCGCTGAGGTATTCGGTTTCGGGGCTGCCGCCGCTGGTGACGAACGGAAGCACGGCGATCGAGCGGGTAATCCGCGGCGATCCGCCCATCGCATAAAACCAGACGGCCAACCCGAGCCCCAACGCTCCGGCGATCGCCGCAAGGCGACTGTGAGGGGCGAAGCCTCGCCGCGGCGCCGCGGCCCCGACGGAAGCCGACTGATTCATGTCAAGCGCGGCACGTACTTCAGCGGCCCGCTGATATCGCAACGCGGGATCCTTTTCGAGGCAACGAAGCAGGACCGCGCGCAGGCCGGCTGGCGCGTCCGGCGGGAGCGGCCGGGGCGGCTCGCGCAGAATTCGAGCGCTCACCTCGAACTCGGTCCTGCCGTCGAATGGCGCGACCCCAGCCGTCATTTCATAGATCAGCACGCCCAGGGCCCAGATATCGCTCCTCACATCGGCGGGCGCTCCCTGCAGCAGCTCCGGCGCCATGCAGGCGATCGTTCCGGCAATCGTGCCGGGTTGCGTCACTGGAACGGTCGCGGCCAGTCGGTCTCCTTCGTGCGGCGTCCGTTTCGCCAGCCCGAAATCGAGCACCTTCGCCCGGCCGTCCGGCGTGATGACGACGTTGGAGGTCTTGAGATCGCGATGGATGATGCCGTGATCGTGGGCATGAGCCAGCGCGTCGGCGATCTGCGATCCGTAACGAACGACGCTTTCGGGCCGAAGGCCGCCCTTCGGAATGAGCGCGCGCAGCGATTGGCCTTCGACGTACTCCATCACGATGAAGGGTTGTCCCTCGGCTTCACCGACTTCGTAGATCGTGCAGATGTGCGGGTGGTTGAGCGCGGAGGCGTGTTGCGCTTCGCGCAGCAGTTGCGTCCGCGCCCGGTCGTCGGCCGACAGGTCCCCGACGAGCTTGATCGCGACCGTACGGCCTAAACGCGTGTCGCTGGCGCGATACACTTCTCCCATCCCGCCCGCGCCCACGCGTCCGATAATCTCGAAGTGACCGAGGTGAGCGCCGATGGCGAAGCGCCAATCAGCAAAGCGCTCGGCGGCCGGGTGCACGTCTGCGGGAAGCGACGACGGATGCGCCGGACGTTCCAGGAAATCGGCCGCCCGACCATGCGCGGACAACAGGGATTCGACCTCGCGTCGGAGCTCGCTATCCGCCCCACACGCGTCGGACACATACGCCGCGCGTTCCCCGGGCGGACGCTCGATCGCCGCCTGCACCAGCTCGGTGACACGCCGCCAGCGGGTCGGAATCACCGGGTCAGCTCCCGGTACAGCCACGCCTTTGCGACGTTCCACTCGCGGCCGACGGTCGCCGGCGAGACGCGAACGACCGCCGCGGTTTCTTCAATCGTGAGCCCCCCGAAGTAGCGCAGCTCGATGATCTGAGCCTGCACCGAGTCCAGGAGTTCCAGCTGTGCCAGCGCAGCGTCGAGAGCGAGCAGCGAGACGTCCGGCTCGAGCGCCACGTCGCCGGCGTCGTCGAGCGACACCATCGGGCCGCCTCCCCCGCGTTTCGCGGCCCCGCGGGCACGCGCGTGATCGACGAGGATGCGGCGCATCAGCCGCGATGCGATGGCGAAGAAGTGCGCGCGATTCCTCCAGCGCACGCGACTCTGGTCGATCAGCTTGACATACGCCTCGTGCACCAGCGCCGTGGGTCGGAGCGTGTGGTTGTGACGCTCGTATCGGAGCCGCCGGGCGGCGATCCGGCGCAGCTGGTCATAGATCAACGGCACGAGTTGGTCGAACGCAGCCCTATCGCCGCGGCCCCAGCCGGCCAGGAGTCGCGTAATGACCTTGGAGGAGCCGCCAGTCATCAAATGGCTCAGGTTGGCGCCAGCATACGCCCCGCTCTGGGAAATCTCAACGATTGACGGGTTTGGCGGTCGCTTTCCGCGTATCAGATCGAGCGCAGGACCGAACGCCACCCAAGCGGGTGCCGGTAACCGCACGCTCGTTGAATGAGGGTGGGGTGGACGTTGAAACCAACGATCGCGCCCTGCCGTGGGCGGATGTGCGCCTCAGGGTGCAATCCCGGCCGACAGGAGGTGGTGAAGATGAACCGAGGATGACGAGTCTCAGCGACAAAAACGGAAGACGAAAACATGCGCAACCAGTTTAGGAGCCCGCTATGACTCACAACAGGAAATCCTGGCACCTTGTCGCCGTCGCGTTTGGCTTGACCGCAATGCTGGGGATCGCGGGGTCGCCGGCAACCGTGCTCGCACTCGCCGATCCGAACCCGGGCGTTGTGCCCGTCGATCAGACCACGTTCGGGGAGACATATGCACAATTGTCGGCCGAATGGTGGCAGTGGGTGCTGGAGACCCCCGCGGCTACGAACCCGCAACTGGACAAGACCGGCCAGTTCTGCGGTGTGAACCAGCCGGCGTCGCCGTTCTGGTTTCTGGCCGGCACCTTCGGCGGGAGCGCCGTGCGGTCCTGCACGGTACCGGCCGGGAAACTCCTGTTTTTCCCGTTGGTCAATGTGGTGTCGTTCGATCCGGCGAAAGGTGAAACCGTGGACGACCTGCGCGCGCAGGCTGCGGCGTTCATAAACGACATCCGGAAACTCAACGCCCGCATCGACGGCAAGTTACTCACCGATCTGTTCGGATATCGCGTCGTGTCGCCGGTGTTCTCCTTCCAGGTGCCGGCAGCTGGACTTCTCCGTCCGGGATTCCATTCGCCCGCCGTATCCGACGGATACTGGCTGTTGCTTCGGTCTTTACCGCCAGGGATCCATGAAATACAGTTCGGCGGTCAAGGCGCGGGCCAGCCCTCGAATACGTTCTCCGTCGATGTCACCTACACCCTCAATATCCTGCCCAGCTGACGCGTCGGCCCGGGCGATGGGTGACGGCTTTTGCCGGC
>JAYVYV010000518.1:0-6419 GCA_043783985.1 Acidobacteriota bacterium
TTCAGCAGTTTCGAGGAGGCCGACGCGTGGATGACGCGCATGATGGCTCGTACGCACGTGAGCCGCAGCTCGATGATCTCGTCCGCCTCGCCCGCGCGCTGAACGCCCACCACGTGCTGTACGTGTTGATCGGCGGGTTCGCCGTCATCGCCCACGGCGGCGCGCGCACCACGAAGGACATCGACCTCCTGATCGACGCGGGGCCGGCCAACGTCGCGCGTGTGCGCGAGGCGCTGCAGATTCTGGAAGACAAGGCCGTCAACGAGGTCGCGGACGAGGATGTGGCCCGCTACTCGGTGGTGCGGGTGGCCGACGAGATCGTGGTGGACCTGATGGCGAAGGCGTGCGGCGTGGACTACGCCGACGCCAGCCGCGATGCGGTCGAGATCCTGTTTGCCGGCGTCCCGATTCCCGTGGCCAGCCCAGGCACACTCATCCGGACCAAGAACACCATCCGCCCGTCGGATGCGGCCGACCGCCAGTTCCTGCAGGTGCTCATCGACGAGGCCGCGCGTTAGCGGCAATCCACCTATTTCTTGAGACCCGCCGTCCAGTTGAGGATCACGGTCAACGCCGGGCGCGTCGGCTGATCGACGACGGTGTTGACGAGGAACCGCTGACCATCGGCGGTGACGGCGTAGTCGGTCGGGTAGGGCGCGATCGGCTCGGGGGCCTCGACGTCGAAGAGTGCGTGCGGTGTGCCAGCGCTGAAGGTGGCGCCGTCTGTCGTCACCGGCACGGCGGTCAGCTTGCTATCGGCGGAGATGTAGAACAGTTCTTTCCCGTCGCGCCGCCACTCCGGTTGCATGCCGCCAGCGATCGAGATCGGCGTTTGCCCGCTCGCCGCCGGAAACGGCCGGACGTAGACCTCGAACCTGCCGGATTCATTCGACGCGTACGCCACCCACCGGGTGTTCGGCGAGAAGCGACCCTGGACTTCATCGGACGGCGTGCTGAGAAACGTGCTCGCCTTGCGTTCTCCGGCCAGCATCAACAGGCCCAGATCGTATCCGCGGGGCGTCTGCTGCATCGACAGAAGAAACCGTCCGTCGCCTGACACGTCGTTGGGGTACGTGGGGGTAGCCGCGCTGACCACACCCTCAGCCGCGGGCTCCTCTGGTCCGCCACCGACCGCCTTCTGGAAAATCGTGGGGAACCCCGTGCGGGTCGACCCGAAGAGCAGGCGACCGCCGTCGGCGGACCAGACGGGAAACCAGTCGGCGGTTGGATCGGTCGTGAGGCGCGAGGTGGTGCCACGGGCCAGCCCCAACACCCAGAGATCGGGCTGCGCCGTTGCGACATCGGTCATGGCCACGACGACGCTCTGCTGATCGGGCGACAGGCGCGGAGAGCTGTACTGCGCCGGCGCGAACGGGGTCCCCGTTGACCCTCCGCTACGGTCGTGCCAGCGGAGGCTCGTGGTCAGCCCCAGGCTGGGGCCGTGGGCCACCACACCGGCCGGCGACACGGTCACGGCCGCGTAGCCGAAGGCAGTAGCCCAGTAGCCGACGTGATCGGCAAGACGAACGGGGTCGCCGCTCGTCTGAAGCACACGGTCATCAAACGCCTGCGCAAACAAGGTCCCGTGGCGCACGAACAACAGGCGCCCAGAGGCATACACCGCCATCCCCTCGCTCTCGAGAATGCGTGTGGACGACGACGAGTCGAGCGCCGTGACGTACACGCCCTGATACTCGGGCTTCGAACTGCGCTGGTAGTAGAGAAAATGTCGGCCGTCCGGCAGAAACTGCGGCCAGTAGTGCGCAAAGACTGCCTGGTCAGCATCAAACGTCGTGCCCGCCGTCACGACACCGCCCGACGCAGAGACTCGGGACATCGGGCTGTTCACCTGACCGGTGAACACAATGATGCCATCCGGGTTCCAGGCACCACCGCGGCCGGCTGCTGCGTTACAGAGCACCTGCGGCACGCCGTCGCTCGTATCGATCTTCTTGAGTTTGCCATCCGCGAAAAACGCAAGGAACCGGCTGTCGGGCGACCAGAACGGAAACGATGCGCCCTCGGTGCCGGGGAGGGGTTGTGTCTCGACGCTGTCAAGCGGGCGAATCCAGAGTTGCGACGCGGCACGCCTCCGCGCGGCGACGAACGCGAGACGACGCCCGTCCGGAGAGAGCGCAAGCTGGGCGGCCGAGGCGAACGGCGATGGCGTCAGTGTCACGTCCGCCGGCGGCTGCACTTCAAACCGCATGAGCGCGGCGGGCGCCGCGACGGTCGAGATGTACCGCCCTCCGATCACAAAGGCGATCGCGATTGCGCCAAGGATTCCGACCGCGACGAGGGCGCCCCGTGCAACGCGGCGTGCTCCCGTTCGCGGCGTCACGACAACTCCGCTTGCGCCGGAGGTACCCGCGTTCGCGCCTTCCGCGGCCCAGCGCAGGGCCGATCCCAAATCGGACGCGGACTGCCAACGGTCGTCCGGGTTTTTCGCCAGGCACTTGCGGACGATGGAGTCGACGAGTGGCGGCGCGAGCGGCGGCACGCTGGTAAGCGGCGGTGGGTCGCGCTCGAGAATCGCGGCAATGAGGTTTGTCTGCGTCTTGCCCTCGAACGCCTTCCGTCCCGTCAGCATCTCGTAGAGCACGCTGCCGAACGCGAAGATGTCGGAACGCGCGTCCGCCTCGCCGCCCTCCACTTGCTCGGGCGCCATGTATTGGAACGTGCCGAGGATCGTGCCCTGCGCCGTCATCGCGTGCGGCGGCGTCGTCGGCATGAGGGTCGCCGTGTTGACGGTGAGGGCCGGCGCGGTTCTGGCCAGACCGAAGTCGAGCAGCTTCGCCACCGGCGGAGCGGAGGCCCCGCTGCTCCGCGCGAGGAAGATATTGCCCGGCTTCAGGTCGCGATGGACGATCCCCTGCCGGTGCGCCGCGGCCAGCGCGTCGGCCATCTGGATGGCGATCCGCAGCGCGTCGTCCAGCGGCAGGCCGGATCCTTTGGCGCTGGCGCGTGCGCATCGGTCCTCGAGCGTTTCCCCGTCGAGCAGCTCCATGACGAGAAACGCGGTGCCGGCTTGCTCGCCGACGTCATACAGCGTACAGATGTTCGGATGGGTGAACCGCGAGAGGGCGCGCGCTTCGCGGTCGAAGCGCTCGCGGAACTGCGGGTCGGCGGCGAGGATCTCCGGCAGGATCTTGATCGCCACCGTGCGATCCAGCCGCGTGTCCCGCGCTTTGTAGACCTCGCCCATGCCGCCCGCGCCGATCTGCGCGGTGACCTCGTAGACGCCGAGGCGAGTGCCGGGGGGAAGGGCCAAACGCGTGCCGTGGATTATACGGGTGGAGCGCCAGCCCGAACGGAATAACTCCTCGGCCGGCGATGGAGTCGCGTCCCGGTTATCGCTGCGCCGTGGTCATCGTCACCGTGCGCTTCTCGGCGGCGACCGACGCCGCCACGTCCGCCAACAGCTTCTGCGCGTCGTAGACGATGCCGTCCTTGATGGTGTACTTGACGCCGCCCACTTTCTCCTGACGGTTGGTCTGCGGGTTCAGGCGCATGTGGCCCGTCCCGTAGAGCACCTTCAGGTTGCTCAGCGGATTTTCAGGCACGATCACCAGATCGGCCAGCATCCCGGTGCGCACCACGCCCATCGGCGCGGCCTCGCCCTTCGGCTCGTACAACGTCCTGGCGCCCCACATCGTCGCCGATCGGATGATCTCGAGCGGCAGGAAGCCCGCTTCGCGCATCAGCTCCAGCTCCTCGATGTAGGCGAAGCCGTAGGTCTTCCAGATGAAGCCCGAGTCGGTGCCGACGGTGACGCGGCCGCCCATGTTCTTGTAGTCGTTGATGAGCCGCATGTAGCGCTGATAGAAGTTCTTCCACGCCACTTCGTTCTCGGTGGTCCAGTCGTAGAAGTAGGAGCCGTGGTTGTCGCGCGTGCTCTGGAAGTAGTTCCACAGCTGCGGCATGGTGTAGGTCTGGTGCCAGTCGGCGTTGCGCGCGCGCATCAGATCGCGCGACGCGGCGTAGATGTTGAACGTCGGATTGAAGGTGACGTGGTTCGCCTTCTGGCGTTCCAGGTACTCGATCCACTGCGGCGAGCCGGGCTCGTAAATCTGATTCCAGATCCGGGCGATGTCGCCGAAGCGATCCTGCTCGTTGTTGTAGTCGTAGCCGACCGGATACTCCTGAATCGTCTTGTCCTTGAGCAGCGACTCGAAGTGTCCGTAGTAATGCGTCACCGTGTCGAGGTGCGCGTCACCCGCAAGGCGGGCGTTGAACATCGCGACGTTGTTCTGCGACAGGTGGGCGACGGTGCCCATCTTGTTCCTGTGCGCCTCGTCGATGGCCGCCGCGTCGATTTCCGGCGTCTCGTCGCCGCGGTTGAAGAACTTGATGCCGTCGATGTTGTTGGCCGCGGCCCAGCGGACCCACTCGCGCGCCTTCTCGGGCGTCCGTATCGGTCCTTCGGACCAGCCCGAGCCGAGCGTCTGGTAGTTGAAGATGCGCGGCGCCACGATCTCGTTTTTCGCCGAACGGTTTTTCTCGGAGCTGCTCAGCGCGGCCGACGACAAGGAAACGCCGCGGACCGTGGTGACGCCGTGCGCGAGCCACAGCTTGTAGGAGTAGCTCAGATCCGGCGCCTTGTCCTTGCCCGCGCCGTGCACGTGCACGTCCACGAAGCCGGGCATCACGTACATGCCCTTGCCGTCGATCTCGTAGTCGGCGTCGCGCGGCTCGCGGTTGGCCTGCTGCGCCAGCCCGGGCCAGCCGGCTTGACGCACCGCGGTGATCCGGTTGCCTTCGACGACGATGTCCATCGGGCTGAGCGGCGGACCGCCGGTACCATCGATCAGGGTGACGCTGCGAATCACCATTTTCTTGAACGGCCCGGCGCCCTCGCCCTGTTTGCGCGCGGGCGCGGCGCTGTCGCCATCGTTGACGCCTCGGCCCGATCGCACCGCCTGGGTCGCCGTCGCTCGAGCGGGCCCCTGCGCGAGCGGGATCTCGCTGCGCCCCGCCGCCAGCGCCAACGTCGCCATCACGGTGGCGGCCCGGACCGCCGTTTTTCGGCTCATGGAATTCCTCACGTCGCTCGTTTACGCGTGCATCGGATAACCGGCCGTTGTCCAGGCCTCGACGCCGCCCTCGAGCGCTTTGACGCTGTTGAACCCCTGCGCCCGCAATTTCGCCGCCTGACCGGCAGCGCTCCCTTCGGCCGGTCAGGCGCAGTAGAAGATGATTTCCTGTGTCTTCGGCAGGGACGCGACGCGCGACTGAAAGCTGGTCAGCGAGAGGGATCCCTCCAGATTGACCTTCCGGCATTTCGCCTCGTCGTCGTACGCGCAGACGAGGAGAGCCTGGTTCGCTTTTACCTTTTGGTGCGCCTGTTCAACGCTGATTCGCTCGATGTCTGCCATCTGTTCTCCTTGTACGATCCGAAGCATGGTATGACGCAGACCGCTTCGAACGCCAGCAACCAGGTAGAGCTACTCGATCGTGTCGCCCCTGCGCTCGGATTGCCTTCATGGCACAAGCTGGCAACGGAAGTTCCGCGCGTCATCGGTGCTGCCGCTGCCGATGTAATGCGCGGTCGCCGGATAGGCGCACAGCGGGCGTGTGCGATCGACGACCGTTCCCGTCATGTGGGACGCCACAATCGACTGCGGCTTGACGCCCGACTCGACCCATCGATCGAGGGCCGCCACCTTGTCGAAGACGTCCGTGCCGGGTCCGCCCTGGCAGTGGCCCATGCCCGGCACCATGAACAACGCGAGCGAGGTCGAGGCGGCGGGTCCAACCGCCTCGCTGATCCGCTTGTACATGATCAAGCTGGCGTCCGGTGTCACCAGGGGATCAGCCCACCCGTGGTACATCAGCAGCTTGCCGCCGCGACTGAAGAACGGGGTGAGGTTGGGCTCTCCACCATACAGCAGGCCGCCGTCGGCGCGCACCGCGCGCTCGACGTCCTCAGGCACGCGAATGGTGTGATAGTCCCAACCCGGATTGAACACGATCTTTTTCATGCCTTCCAGCGACTCTCCAGACGGTACCGGCCCGCCGACACTGCCCCATCCGAGCTCCGAGCCTGGATAGTAACGGCCGGGATGCAAAACAGCGCCGCTCTGCCGGTCGACGATCGGAGAGGACATCGCGTTCGCGGTCTCGACTTGCGGCTTCGTCAGACAATCGGCGCGATCGTCTCCCGCGCAGGTCAGAGCGGCGAAGTCGAAGCGGCAGCGCGCCGGATCCTCGATCACGCCGTCCTTCACGCCGTCCGTGGCGTCGCACGCGGCCAGCACCGCGTTGTGGATCATCGGGTACTTGTCCGGGGGAATGATCGCCGCCGCATCGCGGTTGACGAAGACGTTCAACGCGACGCGAGCGGCATACAGCCGCATCTGATCCCAGGACGCGTCGCCGGCGACGATGCCGTCGAAGTCCGCCGGGTAGCGCTGCGCTTC
>JAYVYV010000519.1:0-6416 GCA_043783985.1 Acidobacteriota bacterium
ACGAAGACCGGCTGCACCGACTGGAACCACGACGAGGGAAACGAGAGGCCGAAGATGTCGGTGCGGGTGTAGCGATCGGCGAACAGCGTCAGAGTCGAGCCGGCCTGTTCGTAGGCGCCCCAGAACAGGATCGCGACCAGGAAGAAGATCACGATGGCGCCCATCCGCTTCCATTCGGCCGCGGTGAAGCCGCCCGACGGCGACGCCGCCTCCTGCGCGGCCGCGGCCTTCTGCCGCACGGTGGCCGGGGCGAGATGCTTGCGGCCGACCACGTACTGCACCAGGCCGAGCGTCATCCCGATGCCGGCGCAGGCGAAGCCGAGGTGCCAGTCGACGCGCTGCGCGAGATAGCCCGCGACGAGCGGTCCGAACAGCGCGCCCAGGTTGATGCCCATGTAGAAGATCGAGAAGCCGGCATCGCGGCGCGCGTCGCCCGGCTGGTAGAGCGAGCCGACCAGGGTGCTGGCGTTGGGCTTGAGCAGGCCCGTGCCGACCACAATCAGCCCGAGGCCGGTGTAGAAAAACGGCAGCGCCTTGAAGGCGAGCGCGAAATGGCCGATCGCGATGATGATCCCGCCGATCAACACGCTGTGGTACTGCCCGAGGAACCGGTCGGCGACGATGCCGCCCAGGATCGCGGCGCCCCAGACGCTGCCGGTGTAGGTGCCGTAGATCGAGGCCGCGTCGGCGTCGGCGAACCCGAGCCCGCCGGCGGCGGCCGGCGCCGTCATGTAGAGGATGAGAAACGCGCGCATGCCGTAGTAGCTGAAGCGCTCCCACATCTCGGTGAAAAAGAGGGTGGAGAGTCCGCGCGGGTGGCCGAAGAACCCGCGATCCGAAGGAAGCGCAACCGCAGCATCAGGCATGGCCCGAAGAATACAATGATTGTGACGACATGCGCAGCGCGCTTCTGATCAGCACCTACGAGATGGGGCGGCAGCCGTTCGGGCTGGCGTCGGCCGCGGCCTGGCTGCGCGCCGACGGCTGGGACGTCTCGTGTCTCGATGCCGCCAAGGAAAAACTGCGGCCCGAGCGTCTCAGCGGCCCGCAGCTCATCGCCTTTCATCTGCCGATGCACACGGCGACGCGGCTGGCCGGCCCGGTGATCGCGGCGGCGCGCCGCCTCAACCCCGCCTCTCGGATCTGCGCGTTCGGGCTCTATGCGCCGCTCAACGCCGGCTGGCTGCGCGCGCAGGGCGCGGACGAGATCTTCGGCGGTGAGTTCGAAGAGGAGCTGGCCGCCTTCGCACGAACCTTGGGACCGCACAGCGCGCGAAGCGCGCCAAGCCCTGATCTGTTTGCGGGCTCCGCGGGCTTAGCGTTCCAGAGCGGGGACAAGCTGCCGCGCATTCACTTCCTCGTGCCAGACCGCAGGGGGTTGCCGGCCTTGTCGAACTACGCCACGCTGCAGATGCCGGGCGGCGAGCGGCGGATGGTCGGCTACACCGAGGCGAGCCGCGGCTGCCGGCATCTGTGCCGCCACTGCCCGGTGGTGCCGATCTACGACGGGCAGTTCCGTGTGGTGCAGGCCGACGTCGTGCTCGCCGACGTCGCCGCGCAGGTCGCGGCCGGCGCGGGGCACATCACCTTCGGCGATCCGGACTTCTTCAACGGGCCGACCCACGCGATGCGGATTGTGACCGCGCTGCACGAGGCGCATCCCGCGGTCAGCTACGACGTCACGATCAAGGTCGAGCACCTGCTGCAGCATCGCGATCTGGTGCCGCGGCTCGCCGCCACCGGCTGCGCGTTCGTGACGAGCGCGATCGAGTCGGTCGACGACGAGGTGCTGCGGCTGTTCGACAAGGGACACACGCGCGCCGGCTTCCTCGAAGCCGTGGCGCTCTGCCGCGCGGCCGGCGTCACGCTGGTGCCGACCTTCGTCGCGTTCCACCCGTGGCTGACGCTGGCATCGTACTGCGATGTGCTCGACACCATCGACGCGACCGACCTGGTCGAGCACCTGTCGCCGATTCAGCTCGCCATCCGGCTGCTGGTGCCGCAGGGCTCGCGCCTGCTCGAGCTCGCCGAGATGCGCGCGCACCTCGGCGCGTTCGACGCCGAGACGCTGACCTACCGCTGGACGCATCCCGATCCGCGTGTCGATGATCTGCAGCGCGAGGTGATGGCGCTGGTCGGGACCGCGCTGACCTCGGACAGGCGGGCGCTGTTCGATCACGTGCGCGCGCTGGCGCACCAGCGAGCCGGTCTGCCGTTCCCGCACGACACCCGCCCGGCCCGCGCCCGCGCCACGGTGCCGTACCTGAACGAACCCTGGTACTGTTGAGCGGAGCCGAGTGCAGAGCAGTTCGCTCTGTTGTGAGGTTCGGCGTTGGTGCTTCGGCGTTCGCCGAGCCCGACGACGAACCGTTCGACGAACATAGAACGGAGAACGACGAACGTGTCCCGTGTGTTGGTGCTTGCGACGACCACCGGCTACCAGACGCGCGCGTTCGGCGAAGCTGCCGAACGGCTGGGGGTGGAGCTCGTCTTCGCGACCGATCGCTGTCACCTGATCGAGGACCCGTGGCAGGACCGCGCCATGCCGATCCGGTTCCACGACGAGGACGCCTCGGTGGCCGCCCTCCTCGCGTCGGCGGCCGCGTCGCCGCTCGACGGCGTGCTGGTCGCCGGCGATCGGCCGACCGTGATCGGCGCGCGCGTCGCGGCCGCGCTCGGCCTGCCGTGGCACCCGCCGGAGGCCGCCATCGCCGCGCGCCACAAGCGGCTGACCCGCGAACGCCTGCGCGACGCCGGACTCCCGACGCCGTGGTTCGTGCCGATCGCTCTCAGCGATCAGCCCTCAGCACTCAGGAACGAGCCCTCAGCCCTCAGCCCTCAGCCCTTCTCGTATCCGTGCGTCGTGAAGCCGGTCGCCCTCTCCGGCAGCCGCGGCGTGATGCGCGCCGACAACCGGGCGGAGCTCGCGGCGGCGTTCGAGCGGCTGCGCGCGCTGATGCAGCAGCCGGACGTCCGCGCCGAGCGCAACGACGCGCACGACGAGGCGCTGGTCGAGGGGTTCATCCCGGGACGGGAGTACGCGCTCGAAGGGCTGATGCACCACGGCGCGCTGCACGTGCTGGCGGTGTTCGACAAGCCCGATCCGCTCGACGGCCCGTTTTTCGAGGAGACGATCTATCTGACGCCCTCGTCCGCGCCCGATGGCACCCAGCGCGCGATCGTGGACGCCGTCACCCGAGCCGCGCACGCGCTCGGGCTGCATCACGGTCCGATCCACGCCGAGTGCCGGTCAAACTCGGCTGGCGTCTTCGTGCTCGAGGTCGCCGCGAGACCGATCGGCGGCCTCTGCGCCCGCGCGCTCCGCTTCGGGGGCAGATCTGAAAATCCAGATCTGACCCCGTTGGAGGAGATCCTCCTTCGCCACGCCCTCGGGGAAGACGTCGTCTGCGAGCGGGAGCGCACCGCGTCTGGCGTCATGATGATTCCGATTCCCAAGCGGGGTATCTACCGGCGCGTGGACGGGGTCGACGAGGCGGCGCGGGTCGCCGGCGTCGACGCCATCCACATCACCGCCAAACCGGATCAGCGGCTGGTGCCGCTGCCCGAAGGCGCCAGCTATCTCGGGTTCATCTTCGCGCGCGCCGCGAGCCCCGCGCTCGTCGAGCAGGCGCTGCGCGCCGCGCACGCGCGCCTGGTGTTCCGCGTCGATCCGGAATTCCCGGTGCTCACCGCCGGGCAAATCCACTACAATCTTCTCCATGGCTGATTCCTGCGGACCGTCCGCGCCGATGCCGGCTCCTGGTGCGGCGACCAACACCAGCGGCCGAAAAGTCCTGTGCGTGAAGTTCCAGAAGGAGCTCCCCGGCCTCGACTCGATCCCGTGGCCCGGCCCGCTCGGCCAGCGCATCTTCGACAACGTGTCGAAGGACGCGTGGAAGCTGTGGGAAGAACGGATGAAGATGATCCTGAACGAGTACCGCCTGATGCCGTGGCAAAAGGAAGCCCAGGACCTGGTCGCCAAGCACATGGAAGACTTCTTCTTCGGCGACGGTGCGGCGCTGCCTCCGGGCTACGTGCCTCAGCAGGCCAAGTAGCTCCCACCCGCAGTCATTCGCTACTTCGACCAGCCCTTCTGTAGCAAACCGCTGCAAAGGCCCGTCACCCGGTTTCCGAGCGGTCGCGAGTAAATCGCGAAAAATAAGGCGTTTATGGCCCGTGTCCTATCCGGACCGTGGGCACGGACTTTGATAAACGTTCAGGTGCGATGGGAGTCCACTCGAGCGACGTCAACCGGGATTACGGGTTCATCCCGTCCCCGGACGAGCCGGACGAGGACGACAAGGACTCGGGCGAAGCACCGGAGACGCCGCTCGACGAGCCGCGTCCCCCGCGCGTTCAGGATCCCCCGCCGCAACCGGGCGAGAAGGGCCCGTACGTCGTTCGGGCATGGCATTGGTAACCATACGGAGGGCTGGACGGTGAATACAGGAGAGCGCAAAGAACGGCGTGGGTTCGCGTCGATGTCGGCCGAGAAGCAGCGCGAGATCGCCAGCAAGGGCGGGCGCGCCGCGCACGAGAAAGGCACGGCTCACGAGTGGACCGCGGACGAGGCCCGCAATGCCGGCCGCAAGGGCGGTCAGGTCAGCCGCGGCGGCCGCGGCCGTCTCATCGTCCCCACGGACGCGCCGCCGGCAGGCGCGGGCGCGGACGTGGCGGAAAACCGTGCCGAATGACAGGTTCGATCGAGCGAACGTTTTGGAGGCGACAAACAATGGCAAGACGCGTAGCCGCAATCTGTGTGTTGACGCTCGCCGTCGCGGCGAGCGCCCGCGCGCAGAACGCTTCTTCAGGGACATCCACGGGGCAGAGTTCGTCCACTACCCAAACTCCGTCCTCGTCGACGGCCATGGCGGAGGAAACGCGCCCGGCAACGACGACGTTCTTCGGCGACACTGGGTTGTGGTATGTGCCGACCGCCGAGGTGCTCGCCAAGGGTAAATGGTCGGCGAGCGTCTACCGCCGCGGCACGAACTGGGTGCAGGGTTACACCAACGTCGCCGACTTCGCGGGGACGTTCGCCGTCGGCGTCGGCGATCGCGCCGAGGTCTTCGGATCCTTCCTCGTCGACACGCGCATCGACCGCGACATCCGGCCGGTGTTCGTGAACGACCCGGCGTTCGGCGGCGTCATCCACCGCTACCCGAAAGTCAACCAGTACTGGACCGGCGACAACGTCGGCGACCTGTACCTCGGCGCCAAGTTCAACATCCTGTCGGAGTTTCGCCAGGATCCCGCGGCGCTCGCGATCCGCGGGATGATCAAGGTGCCGACCGGCAAGTTCGACGCGGGCGTCAGCACCGGCAAGGTCGACGTCTCGGTTGACGGCATCGTCAGCAAGGAAGCGGCGAAGCTGGTGGAAGTCTCCGGATTCGGCGGCTACGAATGGCGCGGCAGCCCGGACGGCTTCGATGCGCCGGGCGGCGCGTTCCAGTGGGGCACCGGCGTGACCTTCCCGTCGCGCAACTTCCTGCGTCTGGTCGGCGAGTTGAACGGCAGCGTGCCGTCCGGCAGCGCGATCACGACCGGGACCGCGCTCACCGGCATCGACCTGAGCCGCTCGCCGCTGACCTCGAACGTCGACAACATCACGCGCGCGACCCTGGGCGTCACCCTGCAAAAGAAGGGGTGGTTCTTCGGCGCCGGCGTGAGCTGGAACGTGCCGAGCCGGGCGCGCAGCGCCGCCTTCACGGACGAACCGGAGGTCGTGGGCGACTACTACGACATGCAGTTCCGGATCGGCTATCACCCGGGCGTGCGGGTTTACGTGCCGCCGCCGCCCCCGCCGCCGCCGCCGCCGCCGCCGGCTCCCGCGCCGGTGCACACCCTGAGCGTGAAAGCCGCGTGCGATCCGTGCACGGTGGAAGTGGGCAAGACCTCGACGGTCAGCGCCGTGGTGACCGACTCGATTAGCTGCTCGGTCACGTATCGCTGGACCGCGCCGAGCGGGACGCTCGCGCAGCCGGCGGAACGCTCCACGCTGTGGACCGCGCCGCAGCAGGAAGGCAGCGTGCCGGTGACGGTCACGGTGACCTGCCCGTCGGACAACAAGACGGCGTCCGACACGGTCAACATCATGGTGACCAGGCCGCCGGTACGGAACTACACCTTCGAGGACGTCTACTTCGACTTCGACCGTTACTCGCTGCGGCCGGAAGCGACGCGCGTGCTCGACGAAGCGGTCGCGGCGATGAAGGAGAACGCGACGCTCCGGATCGAGATCGAAGGCCACACCTGCAACATCGGCACGGCCGAGTACAACCTCGCGCTCGGCGATCGCCGCGCCAACGCCGTGAAGGACTACCTCGTCAGCCGTGGCATCGGCACAGATCGGATGCGGACGGTCAGCTACGGCGAGGAGAAGCCGAAGTACGACAACAGCCGTGAGGAAACCCGCC
>JAYVYV010000520.1:0-18398 GCA_043783985.1 Acidobacteriota bacterium
GGCGGGCCAGCTGCTTGTCAGCGCGGGCGCCGGTTCCTGACGCGCGACGCTGGAGGCCGCCGGGCGACTGGCGCGGGTGGCAACGCGCGGCTGAGGTTCAACCGCCCTGGCCACGGCTGTCTTCGAGGCCGCTGCGGCCGCGTTCGGGGCCCGATCGCCGACAACGGCTTCGGTTTCCTGAACGGCTGTCGCAGGCGCCGTGGTTGTGCCGGCTGAGGACGCGACAGCGGGATTGTGGGACTGTCCTGGAACAGAGGCGACCGGCGTGGCCGCCTGCACCTGTGCCGACGCCGGCGTCGGAACCGTATCCTGCCGCGTCGCCAGATAGCCGCCCCCCGCTGCTGCCCCGACGCAGGCGATAGCCAACGCCGCGAACGCGAGTCGATTCGAAAGCATTGCCAAACTCCTTGATCAACCGATCGAGACGCAAGCGGTGTACCTGCGGACGGCATCGAATGCACCCCGTAAGTCTTTGGTAAAAAGTCGCTTACGAGATTCAAGCCCGGAAGACTGTCCCCTCCCAATGAATGGTGTCCTGGCCGGAGTCCACCGTGAGCACCGCCAATCCACAGATTCCTTGAGATTTCAGCCCGACTCGCTGGCCATCCCGTTGCAGGCCGAAGGCTTCATGCGCGGCATGATTCGCCCCGTCCTCGTCCTCGGCTGTATGGCCTTCAGCGTGCTGGCGCCGCGCGCCGCCCTCGCGATTACCGTCGATCAGGTCGTCGCGCTGGCCAAAGCGGGCGTCACCGACACGGTCATCCTGGCGCTCATCGATCGCGATCGCACCGTGTTCGCGATCGAGCCGGAACAAATCGTGTCGCTGCAGCGCGGCGGGCTCAGCGAAAAAGTGATCCTCGCGATGCTCAAGAGCGGCCGCGCCGAAGGCGAGCAGGCGGCGCGCGCCGATGCGGCGTACAACTCCGCGTGGATTGCCTCCGCGCTCGTCACCGAGCCGGAGACGGTGATCGTCGGTCACGGCCCCGACCGGCCGAACACCCCGCACATCGACGGCTTCTACTCCGGTCCCCCGGCGTCCTTCGATCCGCCGCCCTACTACGCCCCGACCTTCCGCTACCGGAGGCCGCCACCGTTCAACTCGTACCGCTCCAACGAGTCGTACCGCTCCAATGAGTCGTACCGCTCCAACGAGCCGCGGCTCCTCTGCTACGCGCAGGTCAGCACCCCGCGCACGACGAACCAGGTCTCCTTCGTGACGGAATGTCCCGCCATAATGCAGCCGCTCTGGAGGTAGATTCGGATTACGATTTCCCGTGAGCGATCTCTCCCACCTGTTCGAGAACAACCGGAAGTGGGCCGCCGAGGTGACGTCGGCCCATCCCGACTTCTTCAAGAAGCTCGCGGCGCAGCAGGCGCCGGCCTACCTCTGGATCGGCTGTTCCGACAGCCGCGTGCCGGCGAACGAAATCGTCGGACTTCTGCCCGGCGAGCTCTTCGTCCACCGCAACGTCGCGAACGTCGTCGTCCACACCGATTTGAACTGCCTGTCGGTGCTCCAGTACGCCGTCGACGTCCTCGAGGTCCGCGATGTGATCGTTTGCGGCCACTACGGGTGCGGCGGCGTGAAGGCGGCGCTCGATCGGGTCAGGCTCGGGCTCATCGACAACTGGCTGCGGCACGTCCAGGACGTCGCCCACGTGCAAGGCGCCGCGCTCGAGGGCCTCGACGGCGCCGCGCGCGTCGATCGCCTCTGCGAGCTGAACGTCATCGAGCAGGCGCGCCACGTCTGCGAGACGACCGTCGTCCAGGACGCGTGGGCGCGCGGGCAGGAGGTGCACGTGCACGCGTGGATCTACGGGCTGCGCGACGGCCGGCTCGGCGATCTCGGGTTCGATTCGTCGAACTGGCTGAAGGAGCGGAACCGATGAGCCCCTCCGGCTCACGCCTGCGCTGAGTCGAGCGGGTGTTTCGCGTAAGCTGGGATTGATGGGTCGTCCCTCCGACATCATCGTGGTCGGCGCCGGCATCGTCGGGTGCGCCATCGCCCACGAGCTGGCGAGCCGCGGCGCATCGGTGGATATCGTGGACGAGCGTCCGGTCGGCATGGGCGCGACGCAGGCGTCGGCCGGCGTCCTGGCGCCCTACATCGAGGCGCGCGAAGGGAGCCCGCTGCTCGATCTCAGCGTGCGGAGCCTGGGTCTGTTCGATGCGTTCATGGCGCGGGTCTCGGACGAGAGCGGCGTCGCGGTCTCGTACTGCCGCACCGGCACGCTCGACGTCGCGGTGAACGATACGGAACTGCGCGCGCTGCAGTCGATCGCGGAGCTGCTGGCGCGGCGCGACGTCCCGGCGCTGATGCTCGGCGCGCAAGCCGTTCGGATCGAGGAGCCGCAGCTGTGCGACGTCGTCGGCGGGCTGCTGATCGAATCGCATGGATTCGTGGCGGCCGGCGAGCTGACCCGCGCGCTGGCCGCGGCCGCGCGCCACCATGGCGCGCAGTTGATCGAACGCAGCCGCGTCCGGCGGATCACGCGCCGCGACGGCGACATGATCGTCGACACCGATCGCGGATCGCTGACGGGCAACGCCGTCGTGCTCGCCGCGGGCAGCTGGTCGGGCGAGATCGCGATCGACGGCGTCGGCGCGACGGTGCCCGTGCGGCCCGTCCGCGGTCAGCTGCTGCACCTGGGCTGGATCGGCACGCCGCTTCGCCGCGTGACCTGGAGCGGCCGCTGCTATCTGGTTCCGTGGGAGGATGGGACGCTGCTGGTCGGCGCGACGGTCGAGGAGGCCGGCTTCGACGAGCGCGCCACGGTGGAGGGCGTGCGTGGTCTGCTCGACGCGGCCTGCGGGATCGTGCCCCACGCACGAACCGCCGGTTTCCGCGGCGCACGCGTCGGCCTGCGCCCCGCAACCGCCGACGGCCTGCCGGTCATCGGACCGTCGTGCGCGATGCCGAACCTGATGTACGCGACCGGACACTATCGCAACGGCGTGCTGCTCGCGCCGCTGACCGCGCAGCTGGTCGCCGACGCGATGCTGGACGAGCGGATCGATCCGCTGCTCGCGCCGCTGAGCCCGTCCCGTTTCGGCGATCTGTGAAGGAGATGTCGGAGCGCTGGCTGGCATGGCAACGCGAGCACGCCGCCGCGCTGGAGGCGCTGCAGCAGGCACAGCGCGCGTATCATCGGACGATCGCGGGCAGCGCATTCGCGGGACCGACGCACGGGCCGGGGGCGATCGACGCGCAGAAGGAGTCGCTCGACGCGGTGGACGCCGCGCGGGTCCGGCTCGATGGGATCCGCCACCGCCGCCCCGACCCGTAGCGCGAAGGCGTGGAAACGTAGGGCCGCAGGCGTGATAGCGCGCAGGCGAAACAACGTAGCGCGCAGGCGCGGAAATGTAGCGCGAAGGCGCGGAAATGCAGCGCGAAGGCGCGGAAATGTGGCGCGGAAGGCGCGGAAATGCAGCGCGGAAGGCGTGGAAATGTAGCGCGAAGGCTTTAGCCGAGCGAGGGATCATGAAACTGTCACACGCCGATGTCGACGCGCGAATGAAGGGCCTCAGCGGCTGGACGCTGCGAGGGGACGAGATCGTCAAGCAGTACACCTTCAAGGATTTCCCGGAGGCCGTCGCGTTCGTGAACCGCCTGGCGCCCGAGGCCGAGGCGGCCGACCATCACCCCGACATCCTGATCAACTACAAGCGCGTGACGCTGACGTACTCGACCCACAGCGAAGGCGGCCTGACCGACAAGGACTTCGCCGGGGCGGCCATGGCGGATCGGTTCGCACGACACGAGATTGGGTAATTGGGTCATCGGGTAATTGAGTAATCGATTCATGGATTGCGCGATTGCGCAGCCGCGCACACACAATGGCCCAGTCAATCACCCGATGACTCGATTACCCGACGCAATCCCCCATGCGCCTGAAGAAGACGTATAGCTCGCGCGAGGTGGCGGCGCTCACCGGATTGACGGCGCGCCAGCTCCAGCTCTGGGATGCCGGCGGCCTGCTGTCGCCGACGATCCCGTCGCACAAGACCGACGCGGGCGGCTACACCGAGCGTCGCTACACGCCGATCGAGCTCTTCGAGCTGCTCGTGCTCGCGGACCTGCGGCGCCGCGGCTTCACGATCCAGCAGCTCCACCAGATCCTGCGCGTCCTGCAGGAACAGTTCGGCGAGCGCCTCTACGATGCCACCGGCGGCGGCGGCGCGGTGCAGCTGCTGACGGACGGAAAGGAGATCTACGCGCGCACGGCGAGCGGGGCGTTCTTCAACCTGTTGAAGGCGCCCGGGCAGCCGATGCTGGTGATTGGGAATGAGGGGTTGCTGAAGGCCCTGAGCTCGTCGATGCGTCCGAGAAAGAAAAAGAAAAAATCCGAAATCCGCGACCTCAACGAATAGGAAAAATCTTATCGACGTCTTCCGCCGGACGGGGAATGACGTGGACCCCGACCAGCTCGCCGACCTTGCGGGCGGCGGCCGCGCCGGCATCGGTCGCGGCCTTCACGGAGCCAACGTCGCCGCGGACGATCGCGGTGACCAGACCGGCGTCGACCTTCTGCCAGCCGACGAACACGACGTTGGCGGTCTTCACCATGGCGTCGGCCGCTTCGATCATGCCGATGAGGCCGCGCGTCTCGACCATGCCGAGCGCGTCGCCGATGTCGACGCGCTTGTCCTTGCCGTCCTTGTCCCGATCCTTGTCAGCCATTGCTACTGAATTCTACCTCGGGCCGCCACCGGCAGCGTCTCAATCACCTGCTCGCCATCCACCACCCGGACCACGTCCACCAGATTCGAGACGACGCAGGAATGGTTGGGCACGACGCGGACGCGGTCGCCCGGCTCGAGCCGGGTCGCGCCGGTGACGCGGACGGTGGCGTGCTCCTCCGACAGCCGCTCGATGGTGAGCGCCTCGTCGATCTCGCGCGCGTAGTCGAGGTCGTCGGACTCGCCGGCCAGCACCGCGCCGTAGCCGGCCGCCGCCGTGATCCCGCGCGCCAGATCGTTGGTCAGTGTCTTGCTGCCGCAGTCGAGGATGATCCGTCCCGCGTGCTTCGAGACGACGGTCGCGAGGACGGTCAGCGCGCAGTCGTCCAGCGACGCGGCGCCGAGCGCGACCTGCGTGCGATCGAAGTAGACGTAGTTGCCCGGCCGCAGCTCGGTCACGCCCGGTTGTCCGGCGCTGAAGCGCAGCGTCGGCGTCGCACCAACCGAGATCTCGTCCAGCGCGATCCCCGACGCGGCCGCGCGCGCTCGCAGCTCGGCGAGCGTCTCGGCTTCCTGGCGGGCGATCGCGGCGAGCTCCTCTTCCGACGCCGCATGATAGGCGTGGCCGGCGTGGCTGAGCAGCCCGCGCAATTTCAGGCCCGGCAGCGACGCCACCGTCTGGATGAAGCCGACCGGATCGGCGCCAGGATCGATCCCGCAGCGGTGAAAGCCGACGTCCACCTTGATCAGCACATCCAGCGTGCGCCCCGCGCTCTTCATCGCATCCGACCAGCCGCGCACGACGAGGGGATGATCGACGATGATCGAGACGGATGCGCGATCCATCAGCGCGAGCAGGCGCGGCGCGTTCACCGGGTTGACCGGATACGGCAGGCGGATGTCCGTGATGCCTGCCTCGACGAACACCTCGGCCTCGCCGATCTTCGCGCACGCGATGCCGATCGCCCCGGCGTCAATCTGCCAGCGCGCGACCACCGGCGACTTGTGGGTCTTGGCGTGTGGCCTGAGCCGCGCGCCCGCGGAGGAGGCGAGCGCCTGGACGCGCCCGATATTGTTCATCGCGCGCGTGCGATCGATCAGCACTTGCGGGGTGGGCAGGTCGGACAGCTGCATTGGGTAATTGGGTAATCTGGGAATTGGGTAATCGATTGGAGATTGTCTGCCAATCCTCAATCAATTACCAGATTACCCAATTCCCCGATTACCCAATCCCGCTATCATCGTCTCCACATGACCCTGCCAGCCGGTGCGAAACTCGGCCCCTACGAGATCCTGGCGCCCATCGGAGCCGGGGGCATGGGCGAAGTGTATCGTGCGCGCGATGCGCGGCTCGGCCGCGACGTCGCGATCAAGATCATATCCGCCGGATTTGCGGCTGACCCTGACCGCCTCCACCGATTCGAACAGGAGGCGCGGGCGGCGGCCTCGCTCAACCATCCCAATATTCTTGCCGTCCACGACATCGGCATCCACGACGGCGCGCCCTACATCGTGTCGGAGCTGCTCGACGGACAGACCTTGCGCCATGCTCTCGCCGGTGGAGCGGTCCCGCAGAAGAAGGTCATCGATTACGGGATCCAGATCTGCCAGGGATTGGCCGCTGCCCATGGAAAAGGCATCGTCCACCGCGACCTGAAGCCGGACAACGTGTTCGTCACGGTGGACGGGCGGATCAAGATTCTGGACTTCGGGCTCGCCAAGCTGACCGAGGCCGCCCCGGCCGCCGGTGGGATGTCGATGCTGCCCACCCACGTGCAGGACACCGCGCCAGGCATCGTGCTCGGCACGGTCGGCTACATGTCACCGGAACAGGTCCGCGGCCAGCCGGTCGACCACCGCAGCGACATCTTCAGCTTCGGCGCGATCCTCTTCGAGATGGTCTCGGGCCAGAGAGCATTTGCCGGCCAGACGCCGGCCGACACGATCAGCGCGGTCTTGAGCAGAGATCCTCTGGATATTTCGTCGGCGTTGAAGGAGGGCATTCATCCGCTGCTCGACGAGACGGTCCGCCACTGTCTGGAAAAGAATCCGGCGGAGCGGTTTCAATCGGCCAGCGATGTCGCCTTCAGTCTGGGCGCCAGCAGATTCTCATCGTCGTCCGGGGTGATGGCCGCTGTCGTGCCGGCCCGCAACAGATCGACGATCGTTCGAATCGCGGTCGCCGCCGCTGTTGTGGCCTCGGTCGCCCTCCTGGCGTGGCTGAATCGTTCGGCGCTCGCTCGGACCATTGCCGCGCCGCCGCTATCCTTCACGCAGCTGACGTTCCGCCGCGGGATCGTGGAAGGCGCCGCATTCGCGCCGGACGGGCAGACCATCGTCTATGCCGCGGCCTGGGACGGACGCCCGCTCGCGGTCTACTCGACGCGTCTCGACAGCCCAGAGTCGCGCGAGCTCGGCATCCCCAACGCCGACGTCGTCGGCACCACGCCGGGCGGCGAGATGTTTCTGCTGGTCGACGTCGTCCGACAGCCTCCGTTCATCCTGATCGGCACCCTGTCCCGCTCGTCGATCGCGGGCGCCGCCCCTCGGCCGCTCGTCGACAGGGTGCTGAGCGCGTCTGCAGGAAAACAGATCGCCATCGTGAGGCGAGTGGACGGCAGATTTCGCCTCGAATTTCCGATCGGACATGTCATCCACCAGTCGCTGACGTGGATCAGTCATCCTCGCGTCTCGCCGGACGGATCGTCGGTTGCGGCCCTCGACCATCCCCAGGGCGGCGACGATGGCGAGGTGTTGTGGTTCGACGGGGGAGGGAAGAAGCACACGCTGTCGGCGGGCTGGGCGAGCGTGCAGGGTCTTGCCTGGTCTCCCGACGGGCGCGAGGTGTGGTTTACCGCGTCGAAGGGCGGCATGGCGCGGGCACTGCGCGCGGTCGACCTGGCGGGCCATGAACGTCTGGTGTACGGCTCGCCCGTCGACTTGCAACTGCAGGACATCGCGCGCGACGGCCGGGTGCTGGTGAGCACGGTCAGCCGGCGGGCCGAGGTGCGGAGCCGGCTCGACGGAGAGGGCGAAGAACGCACGGTATCGCCATTCGACTGGGCCACGAGCCCGGCGCTGGCTCCAGACGGACGGGCGCTGACATTCGAGGAGAGTGGGGAAGGGGCGCGCGGCAACGCGACGTACGTGATTCGAGCCGGCGAAGCGACGCCGACCCGGCTCGGGGAAAACGTCTGGAGAGCGCGGATGTCGCCCGATCGCCGATGGGTGATTGCGCTCGCGTACAACGGCAACTCGATGGAACTGCTGCCGGTGGGCGCCGGTGATGCACGCAAGGTTGAGGGCGGCGGCATGCTGCAATACACCGGGCGCCCGGAGTGGATGCCGGATTCCAAGCGCGTCTTGTTCACCGCGCTTCGAACCGGCGACACCAAACCGCAGACATACGTCCAGAGCATCGATGGCGGTGCGCCGGATCCCCTGCCCGTCACCGGTTCACGCCTCTCTCACGACGGACGGCGGCTCGTCCTGGCCGGCGGCGGGCGCGTGACGGTTTACGACCTCGAGTCGAAACAGCGCACGGAGCTTCCAGACTCCGACGGTCTTGGCGTTGTCGGATGGTCGCCGGACAGCGCCGCGGTCTATGTGGTCGCGAGGAACGAGGTTCCGCTGCCCGTCTACGCCATCGACATCGCGTCGGGGCGCCGCCGGCTACTGATGCGAATTGCGCCGGCCGATCGCACAGGCATCATCGGCTACAACCTGGCGGACATCGTCAGGGACGGCGCGGCGTACGTCCTTGCCGTGTTCCGGACGCAATCCGAGCTGCACGTGATCTCGGGCCTGCGCTGAGCGGACTCACGCGAAGAGCCCCGGGTACTTCGACGGGCTCGCCGCGTAGCCCGGGAAGATCGCGTGCGCGTCGCCGAGGCCCAGGTGCCTCGTGACCACTTCGCCGAAGACGTCGCGGAAGTCTGTGGTCACCGCCAGGTCGCGGCCGTCGTAGCGCTTGTCGATCGCCAGCCCCGGCCATTTGCCGTAGACCTTGCCGCCGCGGACGCCGCCGCCGATCACCATCATCGCGTTGCCATGACCGTGATCCGTGCCGCGGTTGCCGTTCTCGTTCACCGCCCTCCCGAACTCCGACATCGTCATCACGACGGTATCGGCCATGCGGTCGCCGAGGTCGGCGACCAGCGCGGCGATCGAGCGCGAGAAGTCGTCGAGGCGCGTCGCGAGCTGGCCCTGGCCGGCGCCCTGGTTCACGTGCGTGTCCCAGCCACCGACGTCGGCGAACGCGACCTCGAGGCCGACGTTGGACTTGGTGAGCTGCGCGATCTGGCGCAGCGACTGCCCGAAGGCGCTGCGCGGGTAGTCGGCGCCGTTGGCCGGCTCGTACTTCGACGGGTCGGCGGTCTTCAACATCTTGATGGCGCTGAACGCCTCGCGTCCGGTGCCGTTCAGCACGGAGTCGGCCGCCGCGGCGTACTCGGCTTCGAACGACGCGCCAACGACCTCGCTCGACTGGCCGGCGCGGATCCCGAACTGCGCCAACTGGCTGACGGCGAGCGCCGGCGCCGTGCCCTGCAGCATGCGCGGCAATTGCGACGTGAGCGCGACGGCGCGGAACGGCGTCGCGTGCTCGGCATGCTGCGTCTGCAGGTAGCGGTTGAGCCAGCCGTCCGGCGTGCTCTTCACGCCGGGCGTCGCGCTCTCCATGTAGTCCTGCGCGTCGAAGTGCGACCGCGTGCTGTCGGGCGATCCGCACGCGTGGACGATCGCCAGCTCCCGTCTGTCCCACAGCGGCGCGAGCGGCTGCAGCTTCGGGTTGAACCCGAAGAAGCCGTCGAGATCGATCGCCGCGGCGTCGCCGCCGTTGGGGCGCGGGATGGCGATGTTCGGCCGCGCGCGGTAGTACTCGCTCTCGCCGTGCGGGACGACGACGCTGAGGCCGTCGACCGCGCCGCGCTGGAAGATCGCGATCAGCTGTTTGGACCGTCCCGTGGCCGCGACCGCGGTGCGCGCCATGAACGAGGGCGCGAACCCGAGGCTGACGAACGCGAAGGCGCCGTTTTTCAGGAACACGCGTCGCGACAGCATCAGGCCTCCCCAATCTGAAATCTGCAATCAATCTGAAATCTGAAATCTGAACTCTGAAATCTTCTCGTCCGCGCCATTTTCATCGTCGTTGAAACTCCGGAGCGCCCAACACCAGGGCCGTCAGCTGTGGCGCGTCCGCTGCCTTCTCGATCGTCGCGCGGGTGCTCTCGCTGGCGTTGCCGTTCAGGAGACTCTGTATTGCGGATTGCGGATTGCGGATTGCGGATTCAGGATTGCGGCTTGATGTCCCGCGCACCTGACCTGACGCCAGCCGCAGCGCGAAGTTCATGCGGCTGACCAGGGCGCCGGTGTTGACCCACGCGTCGCCGGTGTCCTTGTAGCCGGTGGGCGGCTGGCACATGTAGAGCGGCATGCCCAGCTGCTGCAGCTCGCGCACCAGCGGTCGGGCGTCCTGCACGTCGGCGCCGGTCGCGCGCAGCGCGCTGGCGACGAACTCGAACGGCGTCTTCACCTTCGCGCGGTACGCGGCCGGCGACAGGAACTCCGGCGACGTCAGGATCGCGCGCATCACCTCGCGCAGATCGCCGCCGGTCTCGCGAAAGCGCGCGGCGGCGCGCTGGACCAAGGCCGGCGGCGGCGCGTCGCTCACGAAGCGGCGCGCCAGCTTCGTCGCGATGAAGGTCGCCGTCGAGGGGTGCGATGCCAGGATGTCGAGCACCTGCTCGCCATCCGATTCGCCGCCCCCCGCCTTGATCACGTGGCCCAACACGACTTTCTGTCCCGTATCGTGAATGCGCGGGTTGAAGGTGAAGCCACCGCCCCGTCGCGGTTCGTCGATCGTCCACCCCGTGAGCGCGCGCGCCACTTCGGTGACGTCCTGCTGCGTGTAGCCACCGTCGACGCCGAGCGTGTGCAGCTCCATCAGCTCGCGCCCGTAGTTTTCGTTCAGTCCTTTGGGCGCGTTCTTCTTCCGGTTGCCCTCCGCCGCCACGAGCCGCTGCGGTGGCATCACGACGCGGCCGCCGAACGGACCGCGCGCGAACCGCGGGCGGTCCATCGCGGTGTCGCTCGCGTGCGGACCGTTGGGATCCGCGCTCATCCAGTTGTCGAGATAGAAGAGCATCGCCGGGCTCTTCGCGGTCGCGCCGAGCAGGTCGCGGAACGTGCCGAGGACGCGCGGACGGATCGTGTCGCGCTCGTACTCGGTGAGCATGAAGCGATCGGCGCCTTTGCGCGCGTCCACGTTGAAATGATTGAACCAGAAGTCGGTGAGCACTTCCTGGAGCTGGCGCTCGCTGTAGACCGCACGCAGCAGCTTCTGCTCCGAGAGCTCCACCATCACGCTGTTGGCCCGCTGCTGCATCGCATCGGGCGCCTGTTTCCCGTCGGCGGCCGCGGCCTCCTCGCCGCCTTTCGCATCCTGCTTCTTCTGCCGGCGCGCCTCGAGCTGCGGCAGCTCGTACTGCTCCGCGATCTGCCGCGAGCTCAGCCCGATCGTCGGCAACGCGGCCAGTCGCGCGGTCATCGCCGTGTCCGGAATCCGCTCGGGACGGAGCTGTTGGTCGATGTATCGCTGGATTCCCAGCGTCCGGAGCTGTTCGACGTCGCCCGGACGGGGGCCAAAGCCCGTCCGGCTCAGCACGTGCACAATCGCCGGATCATCTTTTGTGACGGTTGCGGCCGAGGTAGAGACGGCAACAACTGCGACGACCAACGGAAGGAATGCTTTCATTGCACAGTTAGACCGGGGTCAGGCCTGGAGGTTAAAAAACTGCCATACAATCGGCGGATTACATGGCAAATCTTGCGAGGCCGGAGGTCTGATCTTCCACTCCGCCTTCCCCAACCTGCTCTCTCCCCTCGAGACAGTCTTGAGCCAGTCCGCCGTCGCGTCGAAGCCGGCGAGCGCCGCGCTGTCGTACACATCCGGGCTCACGTGTCATTCGATCCCGACCGCGCCGCCGCGCTCGCGGATCATCGGACTAGACGCCGACCCGCCTGGCGAGGAAGATGTCCGGTTTGCCGCGGCCGTTCGCATCGGGCAGCACGCCGGCGATGCGGAATCCGATTCGTTGGTAGAACTGGTACGGGTGATTGCGCAGGTTTCTGATCGAGCGCATCGCCTCCGGAATGTCGGGGTAGAGATCGATTCCGCTCAGACTCGTCTCGCCGTGTTCGTCGTCGCTTCCCGCCCACAGCGTCAGCGCGCCGCGGGCGGCCACCAACCGCTCGAGGTCGTCGACGAGCGTCCGGCCGATGCCGCGCCGGCGATGCCGGGGACTGACGACGAGCGGATGAATCTCCCAGACGCGGCCGGCGTAAGCGGGGATGCCGCCGATCCAGCCGAGCACGACGCCGGCGTCATCGACGAACACGCGGCTGATGCGATCCGGCACCAGCGACGCGATCACCTCCTCGCGGGCCGACTCGAGATCCTGCCAGTCCTCGGTTCTGCCGTGGAAGGTCTCCTGCAGGAGCTGCGCGGTCTGATCGATCAGCCCGGCGTCTGGCGTGAGATCGCGCAGCGGCGAGGTGCGAGCGTCAGGTGTCGAGGTCACGTCGCGCTCAGCGATCGCCCTTCGCCCGCAGCTCCGCAACGCGCGCCTTGACCAGCTTCTTCACCAGCGCCGCCGATGGCGGATTGGTCAACGGGAATCGAATCGTGCCGGTCGAGACCGCGTACTTCTTCAGCGCGGCGGCATGATCGCGGCGGATCGCGGCTCCCATCGGGTAGATGCCGATATGATGCGTGAATGCGGCGTACCAGACGAGCGACCGCCCGTCGAGCCTGAACATCGGGATGCGGTAGCTGAACCCCTCGACGGCGCCGGGGACGGCGGCGCGGATCGCGGCGCGCACGTTGCGCAGCTCACGGCGCGCATCCGGCGGCAGCGCCGCGAGATAGGTTCGGACCTGCGCGGCGGCGTGCGTGGGGTCATTCGCGGACGAAGAGCGCTGGACCGGCGTCATCTCGGCTGGCGCGGGATGTTAACATGCCGCGCACGGAGAGGCGTGATGACGTTCCACGCCGTTCGCGCGATCGGGTTGAACGGCCCGGCGTCGAGGAAAGCACGATGTGCGGGTTACCGACGCTGGGCTGGGCGGCCGGTGACCGCGTGCATGGCGACGGACAGTCGGCCGAACCCGGCACGCTGATGCCACGGCCCCACGAGCCCACCACGAGATGGTCGAAGTCTTCCTCCACGACCTCGCCAATAGTCCATTCCCAGAAGTCGGGAGGAATGAGGCCGCTGCCATTCTGGGCCGCAAGAGCTCCGGAGCCCTGCACCAGGCTGTTGCTTGGTCCGCGATACGACGCCCGTCCTGCCTGCTCCCGTACACGTTGTACGGATGCGCCGGTCAACCGCGACGCGGTTTATTTGCGCGTTGGAAAGGTTGACGGGGAACCAGGAACGCCCGCGCGTCGTGGAAATACTGCCATACAATCGGCGGATTACATGCCAGATCTTGTCGAGGCCGGAGGCCTGATCCTCGATCGTATCCTCGACGACACATACGACATCTGGCAGGACGGTCTGAGCCGGCACGCATATGGACGGTTCTACGCCGCCCAGATCGCGACGCCGTGGGGCCGGCAACATCTCAGTCGCCTGGCGCTCGTCGAGGGCGACGACGTGCTGGCCAGCGCGAAACTGTATCGCTTCGACGCGGTGCTCGACGGCCAGTCGATCGAGGTCGCCGGGATCGGCGCAGTGTTCACGTCGCCGGCGATCCGTGGGCGCGGCGCCGCGCGCGATCTCGTGGATCGGTTGCTCGAGCGCGCAGCCGCGGACGGCGCGGATCTCGCGCTGCTGTTCTCCGAGATTGGTCCCGATTACTACGCCCGTCTCGGTTTCGAGGCGGTCGCCACCGCCGATCGACAGCTGCGCGTGATCGAGTCCACGCGTTACGGCGCGCCGATGACGATGGTGCGCGGCGGCGACGATCGGGATCTCGAGGCCATCGTATCGATGGGCCTGACGCGCGCGGAGCCGTACCGGTTTCACCTGAGCCGCGATCGCGATCTCGTGCAGTTCGCGATCGCGAGGAAGCGGATGCTGGCCGGGCTCGGCGCGCCTGGTGCACGGGCGCTGCATTTCTTCATCGCGGAAGAGGGCGCGTCGGCGGCGGCCTACGTGGTGATCAGCGTGCAGGGGAGCGCGTGGACGCTGGAAGAGGCGGGCGATCGCGATCCGTCCGGCGCGCGCGCGGGCGCGATCCTGCAGGCGCTCATCGCGCGCGAGCCGGCCGAAAAGCGGCCGTCGATCATGGCGTGGCTGCCGGAGGGGTTCCTTCCCCCTCAGGTGACTATCGTCGACGTCAAACCCTCGCGGGAGGTCATGATGACGCGCGCGTTGACGGATCGTGCGCGTCTGGCCAGGCCGCTCGGTGAATCCGAGGTGTGCTTCTGGCACGGGGACGCGTTCTGAGATTTCAGGTTTCAGATTTCAGAATTTAGATTGATTTTAGATTTCAGATTGGCATGGGGCTGGCACCACCCGCAACCATGACCAATCCCAAAGCCGACGAGTTGAAGTCCCGCACGAAGCGCTTCGCCCTTGATGTTCTATCGTTTAGGCGGACGTTGCCGGTCACTGACGAAGCCGCGGACATAGGCGCGGGCCATAGCCCTCTTGGATGAGGCGAATCAACTGACGGCGATCTTCGCCGCCTCGAGTATCACGGCCCGCCGACGCTCAAATCTGAAATCAATCTGAAATCAATCTGAAATCTGCAATCAATCTGAAATCTGAACTCTGAAATCTGAATTTCATGAAGCGCCAGCGATCTTCAAGTCCACCGTCTTCGTCTCGCCCTCGTTGATCGAGAACGTCGCCGCCTTCGAAAGGAGACGTTCGAGCGCGTCCGGCTCGCTCCAGTCTCCGCTGGTGTCCAGGTAGTCGAGCGCGACGGCGTAGTACGATCCCGGCGGCAGCCCGTTGACCTTGAACCGGCCGTCCTGATCCGGGCGGCTCGTGCGCACATACCGTGAAGTCGGCGTCCACTTGTCGCGGTCCTGCGGGAACACCACCACCGAGAAGTCTTTCTGGGCGATGCCCCGATTGTTGGTCACGAGTCCGGACACATCAGTCAGCCGGTTGGTGATCTCCACTTCGATATCGGCGAGGTTTTCGTTCGCCTTGAATTCGATGCCCGAATCGGTCACGTCCGCGCCGCGATAGCGCACCGCGCGGACCGCCCATCCGGTGATGGGGCCCGCCAGACCGATCCGCATTTTCCCCGGCGCCGCCTTCAGCTCGAATGTCAGGTCGTCGTTCACCGCTGCCGGCCCGATATTGGATCCGAAGATCATCATGTCGGCCTGCACGGGCTGCGCGTTCAGGCGGAGCGTCGACGCCTTCAGCGACTGCGCGGCCGCCGGATCGACGACGACGCGTCCACTTGCCGTCGACGGAGGAGCGGCCGTCAGGCGGATGCCGTTCAGATCGTCGCCGCCCACCGTGACTTCGGCCGAGGCCGACTCGCCGCCGCCGGGCCCGGTGGTCTGCAGCATGTAGACGCCGGGCGGAAGGCCGTTGATCGCGAACGAGCCATCCGGTTTGATCTGCCCCGGCGGCCCGAACATCATCATCACGCTGTCGCCGCGCGGCACGGCCATCACCATGCCCATCATCGGCCGTCCTTGCGAGTCCACGGCGACGCCGGTCACGCGCACGGTGTGCGTCTGGATCAATGCCATGTTGATGTCGCCGACGATTTGCCCGAGTCCGACCGTGACCTTCTGCGCTTCCGCCATGTTCGCCGTGCCGGGAAAATAGGTCGGCGCGTAGCCGGATCGATCGTCGGAGTCGCCGATCATGCCGCCCACGTTGCGCAGCGTCGCCGACACGTAGTACTGGCCGGGCGGAATCGCGAACAGGCGGAACTCGCCGATGTCGTTGGTCGTCGCGGGCCGCCCCGCCGGCACGAGGCGCCGGCGTCCGCCGATGTTCTGATAGCGCTGCGCCGCGACTTGCGCGTCGGCGAGCGGCTCGCCGAACTCGTCCAGGATGCGGCCCGTCATCACCCCGCCTTTCGGCAGCGCGAAATCGACCTTCTCCATCGTTTGTCCATTGAGAATCTCGAGCGGCTTGCCCGGCTCGAACGGACGCAGCTGCCCGTACTGCAGGTTGACGTAGCTGCCTTTCTGCGCCATGACTGTGTAGCGGCCGGCGGGGAGCTCTTTGAACTCGTACTTCCCGTCGCCGTCGGTGGTGGTCATTCTGTTTTCGCGAAGTTCGGGCGCGAAGACCCGGACCTGAGCCTTGCGCAGCGGCTGTCCGCTGTCGGCCGCCACGACATGACCGCGCAGCGTGGCGGTGCCGGCCTTGGCCGATTGTGCGTTGTCCCGCGGAGGGCCTTGCGGGAGTGCGGTGCCCGGCGGCAGCTGGACGGTGAAGACCTGCGTCTGCGCCGCAGTCAGGATCGGAGACAGCAGCAGGACCACGAGACACATCGGCCCTCGCGACATACAGCCTCGCTTTCACCGAAATTCAGAAATTCAGATTTCAGAGTTCAGATTTCAGATTGATTTCAGATTAGACGCCCATTTTGCCAACTGGAGTCTGCATCCCAATCTGGAATCGGCATTCAATCTCAAATCTGCATCAATCTGAAATCTGCATTCAATCTGAAATCTGAACTCTGAAATCTGAATTTCCTCGTCTCTACTTTGCGTCGAGCGTCCTGCCCGCGTCCAGGTGGTCGAAATTCATCAGCGCGTTGAAAACGAGGAAATAACTCCCCAACGTCTCCCCGCGCCAGATCGGGTTGTTCGAGAAGGCGACCACGTGTCCCTTGTCGAGCGGAACGTCGACGACCGCCGCGTGCTGCGCGATCTCGCCGCCGTTCTCCACCAGGCCCGACACCAGCAGGTCGCGCGTGTCGGCGTAGCGCAGGATCACCCGCGGCCGCGCCGCCGGCGGGATGACGTTGATGCCGTTGCGCAGCAACTCGTCGGTGATCGGCACCGCCTGCCACGTGTCCGTGTGCGGTTCTCTCGGCACGTCAACGCCGAGGCGCCCCTGCGGGGTGTCGGGGTCGTCGGCCGTTCCGCGTCCCGTCGGCCGGTTCCCGCCATCGTCGGGCCCGAGACGGCGCCCGCCGCGGCCGCCGAAGACGTTCGAGATGTTGAAGATGGGCCCGTTGTCACACCAGATCGCGAGGTTGTCGGTGTAGCCGTACGCGATCGGGCTCGTCGCGTCGATTGTCTTCGAGCGGACGACGCTGCCGACGATGCGGAGGCGCTGTCGGGCGGCAACCGAGAGGCCGGGTGTGAAGCCGGACGAGACGGCGAGATCGGCCGTATCCATCACCGTGAGAAACAGTCCGCCTCGACGCACGAAGTCCTGCAGGTGCGAGATGCCGAGGTACCCGAGGCCGGGGCGCATGTCCTCGGTCTGATCCTCGGAGCCCAGGTTCGGCGTCTCCGCGGTTTTCTTCCACGGCAGCGCGTTGCCCCACATCGGCATCCCGTTGACGATCGCTTCGGGGCCGCGGCCGACCGGCGGAAACACGATGACGTCGTACTTCGAATTGAGGTTCGCGTCGCCCGCGATCTGCTGGGTGCTGATGTAGGCGTACGGCACCTGCGCGTTGTCGAACGCCTGTCGCCACCAGCCTTCGGTCTGTGTCGAGAGCCACGTGTGGAGAATCGCGACGCGCGGCGCGCGGATGGGGTGGGTCTTGACCGATGGAGCCGACGCGGCGCACGCGACCTGAATGCCCAGCTCGTTGGCAGCGGCCGGCAAGTCACCGGCGCCGGCGCCTTTGATGATGAAGCTGCCGCGCGCGAATTTCTTTCCCGCGGCCTCGAAGGGCTCTTCAGCGGCCTCGAACGATGCGTTCTCGAGGCGGTACCGCAGCGAGATCAAAGCCGTATCGGCGTTATGGTTCACGAGGTAGACCGAGCCGTTCGCCGGAAGGTCCCCGCAACCCGCGTTCATCGCACCCTTGACGCGGACGTCGTTGATCTTTTCAACGGGCGCGTCGAGCACCTTCACGTCGCCGACCCGGACCGCCTGCACGTTGAACAGCTCGGGGAAGGTCCAGCCGGTGTCGTCGTACGGCGTCTTCTGCGGATCGTTCGGGCTCCAGTACTGGTAGTCCATCAACGAATCGGCGATGCGGCTGTACGGCTGATCCATGCGGACGATGTAGGAGCCGGCGGGGAACGTCTTCGCTACGGGCGGCGGGGGCGTGTTTCGATCCTGCCCATCCCGCCGGTCCTGCCCCTCCCGTCCTTGTTGCGCATCCTGCCCCGCGTTCGGTCCGCCGGGCGCGGGCCGCTCGGCTGAAGCCTTCGCGCTACCGGCGTTGGCGTTTCCGTCCGTCGTGGTCGTGTTTTGTCGCGCCGGTCCGCGCTTGCCGGGCACCATGACCGTGAATTCCGCGGTGGCGCGCGAAATCTCGACGCCCTGCTTCTGCAGCACCTTGAGCAGTTCCGCCTGCGCTCCCGTCCGCGGATCGTCCGCGGCGAGCACGTACGCCGCCGGTCCTTCGGTCTTCGCCTTGAGGATCGAGCGCTTGCTCTTCAAATAGAAGTTGCGCAGGAACAGTTTGTTGTTGCCGGCGAAGTAGTGCAGCGACGTCAGCAATCCGGTCTGCTGGTAGTTGTTGTTGTTGCGCTGCGACCACATCGTCTTTGGCAGCGGCGGGTTCTGCTTGTACCAGGTGCGCGCGTACTGATCCGGCGT
>JAYVYV010000521.1:0-6412 GCA_043783985.1 Acidobacteriota bacterium
CCGACAGGCCGAGCTGCTCCGCGGTGAGGATCTTGCTCGGGATGACGCGGAACACCGCCCCCTTGCCCTTGCGATCCATGAAGATGTTCGCGCGGAACCTCGCGAGACCCGGAACCTCGTACGCAAAATCGGTGTCGTGCCGCTCGGCGAACTCCAGCTTGTTCTTCTCGGGAATGATCGGGTCCAGCAGCCGGACGACCATCTCGGCGTCGAGCACCGGCGCGGCCGGGTCCAGCGGCTTCATCCCGCCGTCCTTGCGAACCAGCGGCGGGGTGCCCACCATCAAGTGCAGATCGGAGGCGCCCACCTCGCACATCAGCCGGAACAGGCCGTCAATCTGAGCGCTCATGCTTCGGTCGTCTCCCGCAATTCCACGATATGATCGGCGTTCACGATGAGGGTGCCGGCCGCCGTCTCGACGTAGCGGAACCCTTCCGCCGCCCGCGCGTAGTCGCTGAGGCGATCGCGTCCGCTCGGACGATAGACCCGCACGCGCCCTTCGACGGGGTGCCCGTTCGAGAGCAGCATGCGGATGGCGCGCTCGGTCGCGACGCTGTAGCCCGGATCCAGCTGGGCCTCGACCGTGTTCTCGAGCAATGTCACCAGGACGACCTGGGTCCGGTTGTACAACACGGTGTGCGGCACGGTGCCGGCGTTCAACTCGAACGGGAAGAAGCCGGTTTCGGCGTTCAGCAGGTCGGCGACCCGCTCTGGCCCGGAATGACTGGCGCTCGACCCGGACAGAAAGAAGCATCCCCTGACGGTCGTTCCCGTCGTCAGCGTCAGGGCGGCTTCGGCGCGGCGTTTCTCGATGCGGAATTCGGACACGTCAGATCGAGATATCGGCCCGGCATCCTCATCTCGATATATATTCAGTCACTGGAGAGCGTTATGGGCTTCACGCCAACTGAAACAATCTGGTTCAACGGCACGCTGGTTCCCTGGGGCGAGGCAAAAGTGCACGTCCTGGCGCACGGGCTGCAGTACGGCACGGGCGTCTTCGAGGGGATGAAGTCGTACCCCACCGCGGAGGGCCCCGCCATCTTCCGGCTCGACGCGCACCTCGAGCGCTTCTACAAATCGGCGGAGCTGTACGACCTCGCCATCCCGTATTCGCAGGACACGATCGCCGAAGCGAGCCTCGAGGTCGTGCGGGCCAACAAGCTGGAGGCGTCGTACCTGCGCCCCGTCGCCTTCTTCGACGCCGGCACGCTGAGCATGTGGACGGCGGAATGCCCGGTCACGGTGGCGATCGCCGCCGTGCCCACCGCCAAGTACCTCGCGAACGCCGACGCCGGCGTCCGGGTCACCGTGTCGCCGATTCGCAAGTTCGACAACAGCGCGATCCCGGCGTGGGCCAAGGCCTGCGGCCAGTACATCAACTCGGCGCGCGCGGTGAACGAGGCGCAGCGGCGCGGGTTCGACGAAGCGCTCCTCCTCAACTCGCAGGGGCTCGTGGCGGAAGGGTCCGGTGAGAACCTGTTCGTGGTAAAGGGCGGCGGGATCGTCACCAACGACAAGGACGCCAGCATCCTGATGGGCGTCACGCGCGCCTCGGTCCTCGAGATCGCCAAGGATCTCGGGATTGACGCGAACGTCGCACCCATCTCGGTCGAGGACGTCCTCGGCGCCGACGAACTGTTCTTCACCGGCACGGCCGTCGAAGTGACGGCCATCCGCGAAGTGGACGGCCGCGTGATGAGCGGCGGTAAACCGGGACCGGTCACCCGTCGCATTCAGGACACGTTCAACCAGGCGGTGCGCGGTCAGCTGCCGCAGTATCGCCGGTGGCTGTCGTTCATCCGCCAGCCGGTCGCGTCCCGTACGTAGTGCCGGACGGGCGCGCGTCAGAATGGTTCGCGCCACTCGCGCGCCAGACAAATAATTACACCCAGGCGCCGGATTTGGTCGCATGATACCCAGTCCCCGGGCCGTTTGCAGGAACGAATAGGAGCACAGCCATGCGCCGTTTGATGTTGTCGATTCCGCTGCTCGCGCTGTCCGCCGCGAACCCGTTCGCGCAGGCGCCCGCCGCCAAGCCGGCCGCCGCCAGACAGGCGGCGATGGCGAAGAACGAGCCGCTCGTCGAGTTCGAGATGATGACCTGGCCGGAAGTGAAGGCGGCGCTCGCCGCCGGCAAGACGACCGCGCTGGTCTACACCGGCGGCACGGAACAACGCGGCCCGCAGAACGTCAACGGCGGCCACACGCTGATGGCGCGCGCCACCGCAAAGGCGATCGCGCTCAAGCTCGGCAACGCCATCGTGCTGCCGACCCTCGCCTATTCACCCAACCGCGCGAGCGCGGATCTGCCGGGCACGATCGGCCTCAGCAACGAGGTCTTCGGCCAGATGCTCACCGAGATCTCCGAGCAGGCGATCATCACCGGCTTCAAGAACGTCGTCATCATGGGCGATCACGGCGGCGGCCAGCCGGGCGTCTTCACCGACGTGGCCAAGAAGCTCGACGCGAAGTACGCGCCGCAGGGCAAGCACGTCTATTTCTGCGACGAGGTCTACGCCAAGGCGCAGGGCGACTTCGACGACTGGCTCGTGAAAAACGGCTACCCGCGCAGCTCGCACGCCGGCATCCCCGACACGTCGACGATGCTCTACCTCGGCGGGGACAAGGGCTGGGTGCGCAAGGAGCTGATTGCCACCGCGGAAGGCGATCCGGTTGCGCCGCGCGGCCCGCGGGGCCAGGGCCGCGGTCAGGATCCGAACGCGCCGCCGCGCAAGAACAACGGCATCTCCGGCGACGCGCGCCGGTCGTCCGTCGCGCTCGGCAAGCAGGCGTTCGACATCAAGGTCGACTACGCCGTGAAGCAGATCACCGGGTTCCTCGCGAACCAGCCGAAGACGGCGACGCAACAACAGTAGGTCTCTGTCATTGCAGGAGGGCAGAAAGCAGGGATACCATCCTGCAATTCCGCCTTCCTGCCATGCCCCATCTCCTGATCGTCGGCGGCTCTCCGACCGATCGCCACCGCGTCGCGCGATCGCAGATCCCTTCCGGGCACGCCGTGCTGGCTCTCGACGCGGGAACGCTGCCCTTCGTGCGTCCTGGCGACGTCGCGCTGCCGCCAGCCCCTCGGGTGCTCCTGCTGGCCGATGCGGAGCGCGCCTTTCCCGACGCGCAGGCGGGCGGCACGCGCCTCGTGCTGACGCAGTCCACCTATGTCCTCCAGACATGGGTCGATCGGCTCGACCAGGGCGATCGGATCGTCGCGACTTCGGATCGCGACACGCTCCGGCGATGCGCTCCTGAGGCGTTCCAAGCGCGAGGTCCGTGGCAGAACTTCGACATCATCAACACAGAGGAGCCCAAGGACAGGAAGGAACCGCCGGCCTTGGTGTCCCCTGCGTCCCTGGTGTCAACTCGGCCCGTGACCGAGCTGCTCGCGCGGGCATTTGCCGCGGGCGACCCTGCCGATCGCCTTCGTCTCTGCCGCGAGACAGCTTCGCTCGATCCCGGATCCGCGGTCGCACAGCTGGCCCTGGCGAGCGCCAGCCGCGAGCATCGCGACGGCGGGGGGGCGCGCGCGGCGCTGGACCGCGCCGCCGCACTCGCGCCGGACTGGGCAGCCGTCGCCTACGAAAGCGGCAAGCTGTGGCTGGTCCACGACGACCTGCCGCGGGCGCGCGACGCGTTCCGGCGGGCCGCCGACCTGATGCCGACCTTCTCCGCCGCGCTCAGCAATCTTGGCGCGACGCTGGGCGAGCTGGACGAGCCCGAGGCCGCGCTGAACGCGTTTCGCCAGGCGCTCGAACACGATCGGGGCAGCTTCACGATCCTCAACAATATCGGCGCGTCTTGCCGCGAGCTCGGTCGGCTCGACGAATCGGAGGCGGCGCTCCGCCGCGTCATCGAGATCAATCCGGCGTTCGTCTTCGGACACTACAACCTCGGGCATACCTTGTTTCTCGGCGGCCACTATGCCCGCGCGCTCGTCGCGTACGAAGAGGGACAGCGGCGCGATCCCGAGCAGAACCGGCGGCAAGCCTGCCGACTGGCCCTCGTGCGCTTCGCGAACGGCGACGTGGCCGGCGCGGAGCGCGACTTCTGGCGCGTCGCGGGCGCCGCGGCGCCCGACGAACGCGAGGATCTGTTGCTCGAGGCCTACGAGACTGCCGGCGCCCTGATGGCGCAGCATCCGGCGCTCGCGAAGCATCAGTCCTTTCTCGACCGCATCGGCGCCGAAATCGCCGAATCCGAGTAAGCTTGGCCGATGGATCCCCGGAACGCGGGCATGCCAGTGGGGCGGGGCGTCGGGCCCTCTGCGATCGGACAGCTGCTGCGGAATCGCAGCCTTCGACTGGCGGCCGCACTCGCGGTGGCGGTTGCCATTCCGGTGACCATCCTCTTTTACTTCCAGTTCCGATCCATCGCCGATCTCGGGCGCTCCTCCGCCGTCGTCCTGCGGCAGCTCAGCCAGGAAACGGCCGACGGCCTGACCAAGAACATCGAAGACGAGCTGAAGATGCCCTACATCAACACGATGCTGGGCGTGCCGCAGCAGAACACCGAGCCGCTCAACCTGCCGGCGATCGCCAAGACGTTCGACGAGGGGCTCATCGCGCAGCCGTACGTCAGCCGCTACTATGTCTGGTCGGACGTGACGGTCGAGCACCGCGACGAGCTGCTTGCCTACGATCGCGACACCCACGCGTTTCGCACGGGCGTGCCGGAAGCCGCGCTGCTCGTCGAGCGCTTTCGTGAGCTTGCGCCGGAGAAGCGGGCCATCAGCGTCTTCGAGGCGACGATCGACGGCCGGCGGGCCTACTTCCAGGCGCAGCTCCGGTTCACGTTTCCGTCGCGCGACCGCCTTACCAGCTTCGTCGCCTTTCGCGTCGACGCGGAGGCGCTGCGCCGGGACTTCTTCCCCGCGTTCATCGCCGCGAAGCTCGCGAGCGTCGAAGGCCCCACGGGCTTCCCGCGGCTGTCGGTCACTGTGCTCGACCATGACAACCGCGTGGTGTTTCCCGCGAGCGGAACTGCCCCGGCGACGTTCGTCGACGAGCGCACGTTTCCGCTGGCCTTCTTCGACCCGGAGCTCAGCCGCTTCATCGCGCCCGAAGGCCACCAGCAGGAAACGTGGCGGGTGCGCACCGGGTACGGCGACCAGTCGATCGCCGACATCATCGCCGCGCGCGCCAGACCGCAGCGGGCGATGATGGCGATGCTCGCCGGCGTGATGGCGGTCAGCGTGTTCTTCGTGGCGCGCGCCGCCGCGCGCGAAGTGCGCGTCGCCGAGATGAAGTCGTCGTTCGTGTCGAGCGTGTCGCACGACCTGAAGACGCCGCTCGCCCTGATTCAGCTGTTTGCCGAAACGCTCGAGCTCGGCCGGCTGAAGAGCACCGACCGCGCGCAGGAGTACTACCGCATCATCAACAGCGAGGCGCGCAAGCTGACGCGGCTCATCAACAACCTGCTCGACTTCTCGAAAATCGAGGCGGGGCTGCGCATCTACACCCGCGTACCGGTGGACCTGACCGCCCTGACGCGCGGCGTCCTCGAGTCCCTCCAGAGCCAGTTCCAGCACAACCAGTTCACCGTGAAAGCGAACCTCGGACGCGAGGTCCCGGTGCTGATCGACAGCGAGGCGGCCGTGCAGGCGCTCGAGAACCTGATCTCGAACGCGATGAAGTATTCACCCGAGCACCGCGAGATTACGGTCGACGTCGATCGGGAAGGCGGCTATGGCGTCGTCCGCGTGACCGACCGCGGCATCGGCGTGCCGGCGCGACTGCGGAGCAAGATTTTCCGCAAGTTCTATCGCATCCAGACCGACGCGGGCTCGGGCCCGCAAGGCACCGGCCTCGGCCTCGCCATCGTCGAGCACGTCATGCGCGGCCACGCCGGCTTCGTCCGCGTCGACAGCGAGCCCGGGCGCGGCAGCACGTTCACACTCCATTTCCCGTTGCACGCAGGAGAGACCCACGGTGACGAAACGCATTCTGGTGATCGAGGACGAACCCCAGATGTTGCTCGGTCTGCGTGACAACCTCGAGCTCGAAGGCTACGAGGTCATCACGGCTTCCGACGGTGAGGACGGGCTCGCGAAAGCGATCTCGACCGCGCCGGACCTGGTGATTCTGGATATCACGCTGCCCCGAAAGAACGGGTTCGAGGTGTGCCGCGAGCTCCGCGCGCGCGCGAACCCGACGCCGGTCGTCATGCTGACCGCGCGCTCGCAGGAGACCGAGAAGGTGCTCGGCCTCGAGCTCGGCGCCGACGACTACGTCACCAAGCCGTTCAGCATCACCGAGCTCCTCGCGCGCGTCCGCGCCGTGCTGCGCCGCGCCGGCGGGCGTCCGTCCGGCCTCGAAACGTGCCGCATCGGCGACATCGAAATCGACTTCCGCACCCACCAGGCGCACCGCGCCGGGACGCGCATCGACTTCACCGCGCG
>JAYVYV010000522.1:0-6385 GCA_043783985.1 Acidobacteriota bacterium
TCTAGATATCGTTCACCTTTCTTGTCTCACGCTGGTCAGACACTGTTAGACTGCTCCGTCATATACGTAATCTCCCTTCGCTTTTTGTAATCCATCTCCGCGTCGCTACGGCGTGTTTCGACAAAAGACCGGCAAACACGAATTTTCCGGCGATTTCGATTCTGGCGGAAACGTTGCTCTGATGATCGGCCGACCCACCCCTTCGCTCTCGTAGACGCGTATTCGGCTGCGGCTCATCCAATGCGAAATATCGGAAATCTCGTGTCTGGCCCTGGGCCTGCTCTCTCCGCCGACACACCCTGCTCCGAGCGTCGGCGCGGCCATGCCGACCGCCGGGGCACGTCGCGTGGCGGTCGCCGGGCGACGGACCTCGTGCGAACGGGATTCTTCGCGGCGCTGTGCGCCATGATGTCCTCCTCCGCCATCGCGCAGGGGTCCGTGAAGTTCGGTTTCGACGCCAAGTCGGTCGAACGCGCCCGAGGACTCGGCATGCCGGTCAGCTATGCCAGCACGTGGGCCGGCTCGTGGAACCAGAAGTGGGGCTGGAAAGGGATCGAAGACGATCTCCGAGCGGCAAAGGCTGCCGGCACGGTTCCGGTGGTGCAGTGGTGGTATTGGGGCGACGACATCAGCCCGACCTGCGTCGAAAACGGCTGCGCGGATCGTTATCAGGGTGTCCGGAAAGACAAGGCCACCTGGTTCCGCCTGTCCAACGAGTTGGCCGACCTCATGGTCCGCGTCGGCGGCGCCGATTCGAACGCGCTGGTCGTGATCGAAACCGAGTTCAACAAGAACGGAATCGAGAGCTACGAGCCGTTCGACGGATACCTGGAGGAGCAGGCCGAGATCTTCCATCGGCGCGGGCTCAGGGTCGTCATCGGGTTCGGAAACTGGGGCCAGTCGCAGTGGAAGAATTTCGACCGCGCCGTCGCGGCGGCCGATCTGCTCGGCACGATGGCGCTGCAGTCGTCGATCCGCAACGGGTTGACCTACCTGTCCGGCGCCGACCAGTTGATTGGCGCCGCGAAGTACTTTCAAGAGACGTTCGCGAAGGGCACCTTCGTCGTCGACTTCGCGTTCTCGTCCTATCCGGAACCCTCCTACGAGGGCGATCAGGACGCGGTGGTGCGGGACATCTTCCGCAGGATCGACGAGTTCAGGGCGGCGGGCGTGCAGGGCATGGTGTGGCGCATGCTGGCGGACGACCCGGCGTTCGATACGAACAACTATCACGGGCTGGCCGAACGCCACTGGGGACTGCTGCACCCGGACGGCAGTCCCAAGCTGGCGTTCCTGCCCTTCCTCAACGGCATGCTGACCGAGGCGGGCGCCGCATCCTCAGGGCGTTAACGCGCCAATTCGTCACGAGCTAAAGACCGCGGAGGCGCTCGAAGGACGAGCCTGCCTGGATCCGCGCCAAGAGCCAGCATCAACTTCTACGGGCGAACGCTCGAGGCGACCACCGCCGCGCCCGGAAACGCGAACTGGATCCGGCTCTTCATGGTGCCGGGGATGGGCCACTGCGGTGGAGGAGAAGGGCCGAACACGTTCGACATGATGCCCGCGCTCGAGTCGTGGGTCGAACGGGGCGTCGTCCCCGAGCGCGTCGTCGCCGCCCACAGGTCGGAGGGCAAGGTCGATCGGACGCGTCCGCTCTGCGCCTACCCGCAAATCGCGCGCTACGTGGGAACTGGGAGCACAGACGATGCGGCGAACTTCGTGTGCAAGATGCCCTGAAGAGCACGTTGCACGTCGGCGCGCTCGCAGCGCCACGCGCGCAGAAGACTCGCCGATATCACCGCCCGGCGTTGCGGTTCATGTTGATGAGCTGATAGACGCCAAACGCCATTTGGCGACGTAGTCATCGAAGGTGTTGACCATCAGCCTTGTAGTTGGTGGGACTGACCTCGACCCTTCGAGGCCGAGCCAGCATCCGGCTGGCACGGCGCACACTGGAGAGTACATCTCGACTTCCTTTGATTGGCGCCGCGACGGATCGCTCCGGACGCGCGCCGCATGCCATGTTCTCGACTACACTGTCCCGATTCCCGCGCCGATGGAGACCCAATGATTCAGGTGGATCGCCGGAGTTTTTTGCTCGCCTCGGCAGGCTTGTCCTCGACGGGGGTCGTGCCCCGCAGGCGTTCGACGCCAGCGCCGGCGCCACCCGCCGCTGCCGCGACCGATGTCACCCGCCATCTTGCGAAGTATGTCGTCTCGGCGAAGGCCGCCGACTTGCCCGGCCCCGTCCGGAAGGAGGCCGCCCGCACCGTGTTGAACTGGATGGGCGCGGCGCTGGGCGGCTCCAGGCACGAGACTGTGGACAACGCGATCGCGGCGCTCTCGCCCTTTTCGGGGCCGGCGCAGGCAGGCATTCTTGGCCGCACGGAACGCCTCGACATCATGCACGCCGCTCTGATCAACGGGATCAGTTCACACGTGCTCGATTTTGACGACACGCATCCCAAGACCATCATTCATCCAGCGGCGCCGGTCCTCCCCGCGATCCTGGCGCTTGCCGAGTATCGGCCGATGTCCGGCCGCGATTTCATCACCGCATTTGTGGTCGGCGTCGAAGTCGAATGCCGCATCGGCAACATGGCGTATCCGAAACATTACGAGGCGGGATGGCACATCACCGGAACGGCTGGCGTCTTCGGCGCCGCCGCGGCGGCCGGCAGGCTGCTCGGCCTTTCCGAACAGCAGATCAGCTGGGCGCTCGGTCTTGCGGCGACGCAGCCGGTGGGCCTGCAGGAAATGTTCGGCACGATGACCAAGAGTTTCCATCCCGGCCGCGCTGCGCAAAACGGCCTGACTTCGGCGCTGCTCGCGGCGCGCAACTTCACCAGTTCGAGTCAGAGCCTCGAAGCCAGGTACGGCTGGGGCAACGTCCTGAGCACGTCGTGTGATTACGCGCGGCTGACGGACGGACTGGGCGAGACCTACGAGATTTCGGTCAACACCTACAAACCCTTTCCGTGCGGGATCGTGATGCATCCGACCATTGATGGCTGCATTCGACTGCGCACCGAACACCGGCTCACGGCAGACGCGATCGAGCGCGTCGAATTGAAGGTTCATCCGCTGGTCCTCCAACTGACGAGCAAGAAGACGCCGCTATCCGGGCTGGAGAGCAAGTTCAGCATTTATCACGCGGCGAGCGTCGCCCTCATCGAGGGCGCAGCGGGCATCAGGGAGTTCAGCGATCAGGCGGCGCGCAACGCCGGGGTGATCGCGCTGCGCGACCGTGTGACCGCGGTGGTCGATCCCGTCATCAAGGAAGATCAGGTGCGCGTCACGGTCTCGATGAAGGACGGTCGTCGATTGGAGAAGTTTGTCGAGCATGCCGTTGGCAGCGTCGAGCACCCGATGACTGATTCGGCCTTGGAAGCCAAGTTCAGCCGTCTCGCCGACGATGTCTTGCCACCCGACCGGATCCGCCGCCTGATCGACCTCTGCTGGCGGGTGGACGCGTTGAAGGACGCGTCGGATCTGCCTCGGGCCGCAACCGCCTGAAGGCCGAAACGCGGATCGACGCCGACTTCTTTTTCGGCGGGCGGTCGATTCCGGCGTGGGTCGTAGGCTGGCCTTCCTGTCCGCGAACCGCGGCGCGCAGGAAGCGATCGGGATGGCGGGATCATGCGCGAGATCCGCACGCTGCGGGATAGCCACGCCCTTGAGTGACGCGATCCGATTGGCGCTGCCGCCCGTTGGGCGTAGGGCGGGGCCTGCTTGACGTCCAACGCTGGCTGAACGCGCTAAACTGGCGGCGTAAGGCAAAGAGCAAGCCATGACCCCGCCAAGGAAGGCCCTTCGGTTCGCCGTGTTGACAGTCATCGCATACGGAGTCCTTTTCGATCTCCCAGGGTTTTGAGATGGAGCAGCCCTGGGACAGGGGCCTCGTATCGGGCCGAGCTCCGTCAAGGAGAGACGTATGAATAACAGGCTGGTGTCCTCAATGAGCCTTGTTGCGGTCTTTGCGCTCGGGCACTTCTCCGCCCGCTGGAATAGCGCTGTCGCGCACGCCCAGTCGAACCCGCCGGGCGAAAAGGCCGCGTATCTTATTGCGGCGAGTAGTCCGGTTCAAGCGTCGCCGGAGCAAATGGCGAAGTATCGGGAGGCCGCGCTCCCGCTGGCGCGCGGGGCCGGTCTGCAGGTGCTCGCCGGCGGAGATGCCGGCAAGACGATACAGGTGTTGGAAGGCAGATGGCCGTATCAGGGACGCGTGGGCGTTGAGAAGTTCCGATCGATGAAGGCCTTATTGGATTTCTGGAACTCGCCAGCGTATCAAGAGGCCAGGAAGTTGCGAACTGAGGCCAACTTTATTATCGCCGTCGAGGCGACTCAATAGCGCGCGGCTCATCATTCGTGAGCTCGGTGCCCGCGATGCAATCGCCGCCAGGATCTCCTGGGTCGCCCTTCGGCATGTCCTCAAGCGGCGTGGACGACTCCTTGGCAGGACCGTCGCTCTTTACTTTCCAGCCCAAATGGCGTCGGCGTTGGCCTTCACATATTTGGCGTCCGCGCGGAACCCCTTGTATTTGTCCGCGACTTTGTACGCTTTGACGAATTCGTCCACGGACGTGCCCTTCTTCTTCGCGTCCTGCGCGGCCGTGAGGAACTCATTGTAGAAGTTCGTGTAGCTCTTGAAATCGTTCCAGGTGACCGGCGTGAACGTGTGGCCGCCAACCACCGTGTCGACGTTCTTGATTGTCGTGACCGCCTTCTGGAGTGTCGGCCCGAAGTCGACGGCGCTACCGCCGCTGTTCGCGACGTCAATGAACGGCATCATTTGAAGCGGGAACATATCGCCGCCGTGCATCGCCCTCGCTGCTGGGAAGACAACGAAGGTGTCGCCGCTCGTGTGGCCTCTGCCGAAGTAATAGAGATCGATCTGATCTTTGCCGCTGAAAAGCGTCAGCTTGTCTTTGTAGGTGCGCTTGGGCAGGAACTTCGCGTTTTCTCCCTTGAACGCGCCGCAATTGGTTGCCGGCTCGCACTTCTCTCGGGCGAGATTCGCCCGGGTATTCTCGTGCGCCACGAACTCGACCGTGGCGGGAAACTCCGTATTGCTCCCGGTATGGTCGTAGTGCGTGTGCGTATTGATGATCATTGTCACCGGCTTGTCGGTGACGGATTTGATTTGGGCGAGGATCCCACGCCCGGCGCCTGGAAGCATCGTATCGACGAGCACGACGCCCGCGTCCCGGACGAGGACCATGGAGTTGCCTCCCGTCCAAGTCTCTCGCTCGTTCAGCTCGCCGCCGGAGATGAAATACACGTTGTCGCGCAGCTTTTGAATCGCGCGTACGTTGAGCGGTTTGTGCTGCTGCTGTTGGAAGGCGGCTACGCCCGCCGACAGACCCCCAACCGCCACGAGGATTGCGACCAGCATGGATCGTTTCATAGCACTCCTCCCGCGAGGCCTGATGGTATCCGAAAGGTCGGCGAGCCCACCGACCAACCTGGGAAATACGAGCATGGACGGGGGGACGTCGATTGGGAGCGTGCGGTTCAAAGAATCCGCGCCGGCCGGACGCGCACGGACGCAGCAGAATGCGGAGTTCACGAACGAGGAACAGCGACAGCGGGCGCGGGCATTTCGCGACCGCATGCGCGCCCTTGGCGCCCTGCCGCCGCTCAGAGAGCCGCGCGTCTGACTCGCGCCGGGGCCGAGTCGGACATCGGTAACCAGCGTAACCAATCTGTAAGCTGCGGGGCCGTGACCGTGGGGATTTTCCGTCAAAAACGCTGGGTACTGCGCTTGCCTTAGCACTTGGCGTGCGTACCCTGGTGTTGCGGCTGGCTCTTAGCCTGATTGCCCTCGTTGGCAGCGCCACGCGCCTGCACGTGCATCACGCCGACGCCGTCGACGCCTCCCAGGAGATGAACCGCTGCCTGCGCCTGGTGAACGTGGCGACCGCCCGGCGCCAGACGCCGGCGAAGGACAGGAAGATCACCACGACCGCCTTGGATCCTCAAAGTTCTAAACCGTAAGGCCGAATCGCCGGACGAAAGCCCGGCTCCACGACGCCGGCCTGCCACGGTTGAAGTTTCACAGCCTACGGCACTCGTGCGCGACGTTCCTACTCGTGCAGGGCGTGGCGCCCCGCGTCGTGATGGACATCCTCGGCCACCAGACATCTCGCTCACGATGAACACGGATTCGCATGTGATCGAGCACTTACAGGACGGCGCCGCTCAGGAAATGAGCGCCTTGCTGTGGACGGAGTGGAAGGCGTGATCATCCACGCGCGTTCCAATCCTGTGGTTGTCAGTGAGGTTGTCAACCGCAAGGCATGGCAGGCGAAAGGTCGTGGGCTTATTCGGGGATTTTGGAGCCGGCGACCCGACTTGAACGGGTGACCTGCTGATTACGAATCAG
>JAYVYV010000523.1:0-6382 GCA_043783985.1 Acidobacteriota bacterium
TGCTGTTCTGGGTAGCCCTCGCCGTTATCGGTGTGCTCATCTGGAACGTCTCCTCGAAGTTCCAGCAGAACGACCATCAAGTGAACTTCAGCGAGTTCATGTCCTGGGTCGACGCCGGCACCGTGCAGAAGGTGCTCATCACCGGGCAGGAGATCACCGGCACGACGAAGGAAGGGGAGACGTTCCACACCTACGCGCCGGAGCAGTACGACGGCCTCGCCAACAAGCTGTACGACCGCGGCATCGCGATCCAGTCGAAGGAGCGGACGGCGAGTCCGTGGGCGACGTTGCTCTACTCCTGGGGACCCATGCTGCTGATCATCGGCTTCTGGGTCTTCTTCATGCGGCAGATGCAGAGCGGCGGCAACAAGGCACTCTCGTTCGGCAAGAGCAAGGCGAAGCTCTCGTCCAGCTCACAGAAGAAGGTCACCTTCAAGGACGTCGCGGGCGTCGACGAAGCGAAGGACGAGCTCCAGGAAATCATCGAGTTCCTCAAGGAACCGCAAAAATTCCAGAAGCTTGGCGGGCGCATCCCCAAAGGCGTGCTCCTGATGGGCCCTCCGGGAACCGGCAAGACGCTCCTGGCGCGGGCGGTCGCGGGCGAAGCGAACGTTCCCTTCTTCTCGATCAGCGGCTCGGACTTCGTCGAGATGTTCGTCGGCGTGGGCGCCTCTCGCGTGCGGGACCTGTTCGAGCAGGGCAAGAAGAACGCGCCCTGCATCGTGTTCATCGACGAGATTGACGCGGTCGGCCGCCATCGCGGCGCCGGCCTGGGCGGCGGCCACGACGAACGCGAGCAGACGCTCAACCAGCTGCTCGTCGAGATGGACGGCTTCGAGTCGAACGAAGGGGTCATCCTCGTTGCCGCGACCAACCGTCCCGACGTGCTCGATCCGGCGCTGCTCCGGCCCGGCCGCTTCGACCGCCGCATCGTGGTCAACCGTCCGGACGTCAAGGGGCGCGAAGGCATCCTCTCGGTCCACACGCGCAAAATCCCGATGGCCGACGACGTGGAGATTGCCGTGCTGGCGAGGGGCTCGGCGGGCTTTTCCGGCGCCGACCTCGCGAACCTGGTGAACGAGGCGGCACTCAACGCGGCGCGATACAACCAGAAGGTCGTGCGCATGCACGACTTCGAGTTCGCAAAAGACAAAGTGCTGATGGGATCGGAGCGCCGCTCGATGATCATCAGCGACGCCGAGAAGCGCGTCACCGCGATTCACGAAGCGGGTCACGCGCTGCTCACCGTGCTCCTGCCGCACGCCGATCCGATCCACAAGGTCACGATCATCCCGCGCGGCATGGCGCTCGGTCTCACGCAGCAGCTGCCGGCCGACGAGAAGCACAACTACTCGCGGGAGTACCTGAACGATCAGATCGCGATCCTGCTCGGCGGCCGCATCGCCGAGGAGATCACGATGGACAGCCTGACAACGGGCGCCGGCAACGATCTCGAACGGGCGACAGATCTGGCGCGCAAGATGGTGTGCGAGTGGGGCATGAGCGACGCGATGGGTCCGCTGACCTTCGGCAAGAAGGAAGAGCAGATCTTCCTCGGCCGCGAGATCGCCCAGCACCAGGACTACAGCGAGGACACGGCGCTCAAGATCGACCAGGAAGTGAAGCGCTTCGTCACCGACAACTATCAGCGCGCGCACCATCTGCTCTCCGGCGCCAAGGACACGCTCGTGAAAATGGCCGATGCACTGCTCGCGCGGGAAGTGCTCGACGCCGATCAGGTCAAGCGGCTCGCCGCCGGCCTCCCGCTCGACGACCCGCAGCCGGTTGCGGCGCGGACGGCCATTGAAGAGGACGAGCCGCGCGCGCGCCCGAAAGAACGCGCGCCCATCGTGCCGGCGCTGAACAAGCCGCTGTCTCAGGAGTAGAGAATCAGGGATTGGGAATTGGGAATTTGGAATTCGGGCGTCGAACTCGAACGCGCATTCCAAATTCCAACTTCTGAATTCCTGATTACGTGACCCCCCCTACCCGCGCCACCTACGTCGTCCCCCTTCCCGGCCTCGGGACGCTTCGCTTGGGCGACCGCTGCCTCGTGATGGGCATCCTCAACGTCACTCCCGATTCGTTCGCGGATGCGGGCGCCTTCCGCAATCCGTCGGACGCCGTCGCGGCCGCGCTGCGCATGGAGGCCGACGGGGCCGATCTGATCGACATCGGCGGCGAGTCGACGCGGCCGGGCGCCGACACGATCTCGGCCGACGAGGAGCTGTCGCGCGTGCTGCCCGTCCTTCGCGCGCTCCAGGGTCGGCTCGGGGTGCCGATCTCGATCGACACGTACAAGGCCGACGTCGCCCGCGCCGCCGTCTCGGCGGGCGCCGCCATCGTCAACGACGTCAGCGGTCTGCAGCGGGATCCGGCGCTGGCGCGGGCGCTGGCCGACACCGGCGCTGCGCTGATCCTGATGCACACGCGCGGCACTTCGCAGACGATGGACGCGGCGGCGGAGTATGAGGATGTGGTGGCCGAGGTGACGGAGGAACTGCGGGGCAGCGTCCGGGTCGCCCTCCAGGCCGGGGTCCCTCTGGAGCGCGTCATTGTCGACCCCGGTGTCGGGTTTGCCAAACGGGCGTCGCACAGTTATGGTGTGCTGGCCCGCCTGCCCGAGCTCGCGGCGGCGCTCGACCGTCCCGTGCTCGTCGGGCCCTCGCGCAAGTCGTTTCTGCGAGAAGCAGTGGGCGGGCGGCCGGCGCCCGAACGCGACTGGGGCACTGCCGCGGCGGTGACCGCCGCCGTTCTCGCCGGCGCACACATCGTCCGCGTGCACACCGTCGCCGAGATGGTGCAGGTGGTCAGAGTGACGGAAGAGATCCGACGAGCAGGGTTGAGAGCTGAGAGCTGAGGGCGCACTGCCCTGAGCCCTGAGCCCTGAGCCCTGATTCCTGAGTCCTGAGCCTTGTATGCACTGGTTCACAGCGTTTCTGCGGCGCCCGCCGATTGGCTTGTGGGATCTGGCCGACATCCTCGTGGTGTCGTTCCTGATCTACGAGGTGCTCAAGCTCATCCGCGGCACGCGCGCCGTGCAGATGGCGCTCGGCGGCTGCGTGCTCGTCGGGCTCTTCTACGGGTCGCGATGGGGCCATCTCGAGACGGTGAACTGGCTGGTCCGCAACATGTTCGGCTATCTGGTCTTTGCGGTGATCGTGCTGTTTCAGTCGGACATCCGCCGCGCGCTCGCGCATTTCGGGCGCGCGCCGTTTTTCCGCTATCTGGCGAAGGCGGAGTCGGCGGAAGACTCGATCGAAGAAATGGTCGTCGTCACGAACCTGCTGTCGTCGCAGCGCATCGGCGCCATCATCGCCATCGAGCGGCAGATCGGTCTGCGCAACTACATCGAAGGCGGCATCCGCCTCGACGCCATCCTCACCTACGATTTGCTGCAGAGCATTTTCCTGCCCTCGTCGCCGTTGCACGACGGCGCGGTGATTATCCAGGACGATCGCGTGGCCGCCGCGGCCTGTTTCCTGCCGCTGACGGTGAACCCGAAGTTGAGCAAGGATCTCGGATCGCGTCACCGGGCAGCGATCGGTCTGACGGAAGAAAACGACTCGGTCGCCATCGTCGTGTCGGAGGAAACCGGGAGTGTGTCGATCGTCGTCGACGGGCAGATCGAACGTGCGCTCGACAGCGACGCGCTGCGCGCGCGCCTGCGCTCGCTCGTCCTCCAGCGGCGGCAGAAAGCCTCCAGGCCGGAGCTGCAGTACCCATGACGCTCACGCGCCGCGTGGCGAGGTGGCTGTTCGGCCACATCTGGCTGAAGCTGCTGTCGGTCGGGCTCGCGCTGCTGCTCTGGATGGTCGTCGCCGGGGAGGAGACCGTCGAACGCGGTCTGCGGGTGCCGCTCGAACTGACACAGGTGCCGGGAGGCCTGGAGCTGCTCGGTGATGTGCCGGCGACCGTCGACGTGCGCGTGCGCGGCGCGTCGGGGACGCTCAGCCGCGTCGGCGCCGGGGATGTCGTCGCGGTGCTGGATCTGCATACCGCGAAGTCGGGGCGCCGCTTGTTCCCGCTGACGCCCGACCAGGTGCGTGTCCCCTTCGGCGTGGAGATCATGCAGGTGCTGCCGTCGGCCGTCACGATGGCGTTCGAGCCGTCGGCGTCACGCGAGGTGCCGATCGTGCCGGCGGTCGACGGGCGTCCGGCGCCCGGATATGTCGTGGGGCCGCTGTCGTCGGAACCGCGAGTCGCTGAAGTGATCGGGCCGGACAGCGCCGTCAAGCGGGCGACGGAGGTAGTCACCGAGCCGGTGTCGGTAGCCGGCGCCACGACCGATGTGAGGCAGGCGGTGATTCTCGGGCTGCTGGATCAGGCGCTGCGTCTGAAGAGCCCGCGCTCGGCGATGGTCACGGTGCGAATCCTCCCGGCGCCGCTCGAGCGGACGCTGCGCAACCAGCCCGTGCACCTCCGGCATCTCGGCCCCAACCTTCAGGCCGAGGCGGCGCCGGCGGCCGTCGAGCTCACGCTCCGCGGTAACCGCGACGCGCTCGGTCGCGTGGCCGCCGACGACCTCACGGCCTTCATCGATCTCGCCGGGCTCGGTCCCGGGCAATACTCTCTGACGGTTCACGCCGACTCCTCGCGCGATGCGGGCGTCACGCGCGTGAACCCGGACGCGGTCCAGGTGCGTATTACCAGTGGCAAGTAGCCGGTTGTTCGGCACCGACGGTGTACGCGGCACGGCGGGCAAGCCGCCGCTCGATGCGCCGACCGTCCGCAGGCTCGGCGCCGCGCTGGTGCGCGCGCTTCCCCACGGTACGGACACGCCGCAGTTTCTCGTCGGCCGCGATACTCGCGAGTCGGGCGGATGGATCGAAGCGGAGCTCGCGCACGGCGCGTGCGGCGAGGGCGCGACGGTGACCAGCGCCGGTGTCGTGCCGACGCCGGCGGTCGCCTTTCTGACGCGCACCGGGAGCTACGACGCGGGGGTCGTCATCTCCGCGTCGCACAACCCGTACGAGGACAACGGCATCAAGGTGTTCTCGGGCAAGGGCGAAAAGTTCACCGAGCAGGTGGAGCGCGACGTCGAGTCGATCGTGGCCGACCCGTCGTGGAGCGCGCGCGGCGGCGAGGCCGGCGCCGTGCCGCGCGCCGACCTGATCGACGCCTACCTCAATCACCTGCGCGCGGTCTTCCCCGAAGCGTCGGCGATCGGCGCGTTTCCCGTCGTGCTCGACTGCGCCAACGGGGCGACGACGACCGTGGCGCCGGAGCTGTTCAACAGCCTCGGCTTCGAGACGATCGTGATCGGCAACCGGCCGGACGGCCGCAACATCAACCTCGACTGCGGCTCGACGCATCCCGAACGGCTCGCCGAGACCGTCGTCGCCCGCGGCTGCGTCATGGGGGTCGCGTTCGACGGCGACGGCGATCGAGCGATTTTCGTCGACCACCGCGGCCGGATCGTCGATGGCGATGCGGTGCTGCTGATGTGCGGTCATCAACTGCAGCGCGAAGGCCGGCTGAAAGGCGATGCGATCGTCGCGACCGTGATGAGCAACGTCGGTCTGGAGCTCTCGCTGAAGCCGCTCGGCATCGATCTCGTCCGCACATCGGTCGGCGACAAGTACGTGATGGAAGAGATGCTGAAGCGGAACCTCTCGCTCGGCGGCGAGCAGTCGGGCCACATCATCTTCTCGGACTATCTCTTCACCGGCGACGGCCTCTGCACCGCGCTCAACGTCCTGCGCACCGTGGCGCTCACGGGCCGCACCCTCGCCGATCTGGCGGCCGACCTGACGACGTATCCGCAGGTGCTGCTGAACGTCCGCGTGCGTGAAAAGGTGGAGCTGCACACCGTGTCCGCGGTCGCCGACGCGATCGCGCGCGTCGAAGCTCGCGTCGCGGGCCGGGGCCGGCTGCTCATCCGGTACTCCGGCACCGAGCCGCTGCTTCGCGTGATGCTCGAGGGGCATGAGCAGGACGAGATCCGCGGCTGGGCGCAGGAAATCGTTGACGTCGTGAAAGAACACCTTGGATAGCGGATCGTTCGTGGTTCGTGGTTCGTCGTTCGACGTTCGAAGAACGCACGCAGCACGACGAACCCCGAACGCCGAACGGCGAACGCCGCACGCCGAACGCCGAACGTCGAACGCCGAACGCCGAACGCCGAACGTCGAACGCCGAACGTCGAACGTCGAACCTGGTCATCAGTACGGAAACTGCTCCAGGAATCGCAGGTCATTCTCGTAGAACAGCCTGATGTCCTCCACCTGATAGCGCAAGATCGCGACGCGCTCGATGCCGATCCCCCAGGCGAAGCCGGTGTACTTCTCGGCGTCGTAGCCGACCGCCTCGAACACCGCCGGGTGGACCATGCCGCAGCCGAGGATTTCGATCCAGCCGCTCTTCTTGCACATCGAGCAGC
>JAYVYV010000524.1:0-18317 GCA_043783985.1 Acidobacteriota bacterium
ACAACTCGGCCCGCTGTCCCGCCGTGAGGCGTGGACCCCGTCGTCGCACCATGAGACCTCCATCCTTGGCTCATGTTGCATCGACCACCTGAATCCGCCTACCGCGGCAGTCTAGCCGCGACGCCGCAACGATTCAATCCGTATTCGTCTCCCCGCGGGGACGCCCTGCCTCGCCGGGGGGACATGAGGCGCACCGACGGCGCCATCCCGCTGCTGAGAGGCATCGTGGCGGCGGGGAAGTAGATTGCACGAAACGTAGTATTCTTCCCGCGTTTTGATCACACCAGAGGAGCCATCATGAGGCGTTTGTCGTCCCTTGTCACAGTGTTCGCGATCACGGCGGTCTTGGCAGCGGGCGTCGCCGCGCAGACGCCCGCGCCGGCGCAAGCGCCGCCGCCGATGACGAACCTGACCGTTTTCCCGAAAGACACGCCGCGTCCGGAGCTCATCGCGACGATGCAGGGCTTCGTCGCGGCGCTCGGCGTCCAGACATCGGGCGGGTGCGGCTACTGCCACGACGGCACGGCGCCGGCCTTCGATTTCGCCTCGGACGCCAAGCCCGCCAAGACCGTCGCGCGCAAGATGATTCTCCTGTCGCGGGAGATCACCGCCAAGCTTCCGGAGGTGACGGGCAAACCGGCCGCCGAGGTCGCGCGGATCCGCTGCGCGACCTGTCACCGCGGCCTCGCGGTTCCGAAGCTGCTGCCCGACCTCCTCAGCGAGACGAGCGCCAAGAGCGGCACCGCGCGCGCCGTGCAGCAGTACCGCGAGCTGCGGACGAAGTATTACGGCGGCCAGAGCTACGATTTCAGCGAAACGGCGCTCGTCGCGACCGCGACCGCGCTCAACACCGCCAACAAGCCGGACGAGGCGATTGCGTGGCTGATGCTGAACGCCGAGTACTATCCCCAGTCGTCGGCCACATATGCGGCGCTCGGCCAGGCCTACGCGAGGAGGAACGACACGCCGAACGCGATCAAGAGCTTCGAGAGGGCGATCGAACTCGATCCGAACAACCAGAATGCGAAGCGGCAGCTGGACGCGCTGAGGAAATAGCGGCCTCAGTAGTTCGGCCAGTATTTCTTGTGGCACCGCTCGCAGACTTCGTCGATCCGCCCGCCGACGTCCAGAAGTCCGTCGACGTCCTTCGCCTCGGCCGCTCGCAACGCGACGGCCGAGGTCTCGACCAGGTCCTTCGCGAACGTCATCCAGTCCCCGCCGTCTTTCGCGCGGCCCGGCATCATCAACAGATTGCCCGACTCGGCGAGCGTCATCGCGTGGCTGCGCACCGCGGCCCACTCCTTCTCGGTCCGCGGGCGGCGCTCCCCGGTGCCTGTCTGGGTGAAAATCGTGGCGACCGACTCCCACACGCCGTCGGCGGACGGGTCGACGACGGCCTGCATCAGCTGCTTCACGTCGGCAATCGGCTTGTAGACGGCCGGCGGCGGACCGCCACATGCGAAGACGATCGTGCAGATCGCAAGGCTCGTACCGACCACGATGGCTCGGCGGGCTCGCATTGCGGTGGTCTCCTGGCGACGACGCATCGTACCTCTCATCCTGCGGTGTGTTTCTCGAGGGTCAACCCGACTATCTTCACCGGCAGGCTGCCGGCCGGGACCAGGCCGAGCGGCGCGAACTGGCAGGTGACGTTCAACTTCTGATCGTGATCTCGTCCTCGTCGAAAGGCCCGCTCCCGCAAGGTGGCGGGCCTTCCGCTTTTCTAGAGGTTCCCGTCCAGGAGCTTCATGCTCCCGGCTGGATAACGCGTGCCCGCCGCGCTGCCGATCGGAAACAACGCATCGAGATCCGACACCTCGCCGGCGGTGAGCGATAGCGCCGCGGCGGCCGCGTTCTCTTCGACGTAGCGCTGCCGCTTCGTGCCTGGAATCGGGACGATGTTGCCGGCTTTCGCGAGCACCCACGCCAGCGCGAGCTGCGGCGGCGTGCACCCCTTCGCGCGCGCGAGGCCATCGAACCGTTCGAGGACCGTCAGGTTCCGCTCGAGATTGCCGCTCTGAAACCGGGGCAGGCCCTTGCGCACATCGCCGGCGGGGATCCCCGCCGCGTCGCGCACCGCGCCGGCGAAGAAGCCGCGCCCGAGCGGGCTGAAGGGGACGAAGCCGATCCCCAGCTCTCGGCAGAGAGGCAGCACGCGGACCTCGGGCTCGCGCGTCCAGAGGGAGTACTCGCTCTGTAAGGCGGCGATCGGGTGCGTGGCGTGGGCGCGCCGGATATTGTCGTGGCCCGCCTCGGACAAGCCCAGGCAGCGCACCTTGCCTTCGCGGACGAGCTCGGCCATCGCCCCCACCGTGTCTTCAATCGGGACGTTCGGATCGACCCGGTGCAGGTAGTACAGGTCGATCACGTCTATGCCGAGCCTCTCCAGACTCGCCTCGCAGCAGCTCCGGACGCGCGCGGGCCGCGCGTCGACGTCGGTCGCCGGGCCGGACGCGTTCGGCACGAGGCCGAACTTGCTCGCGATCACGACGTCGGAGCGCCGGCCGACGATGGCGCGTCCGACGAGCCGCTCGTTGCGGCCGTTTCCGTAGGCCTCAGCGGTGTCGATCAGCGTCATCCCCAGGTCGATCGCCCGGTGAATGGTCCGCACCGACTCCTCATCGTCCGGCGGCCCGTAGCTCTGCGACATCCCCATGCAACCCAATCCGATGGCACCCACTTTCAGGCCGCTCCCGCCCAGCTCGCGCGTCTGCATCATGCTTGATAGATTACCGCCGCGGCATTCGTTGGGCTAGAATTCGCCGCCATGCGTGGTCACGTGATGGAGAGAAAGGACGGTCGGTATGCGAGTTCCACGACGTGAATTCCTCGGAAGCGTCGGCGCCGGTCTGCTGGGCTCAGGCGTCGCCAGTGCTCGAGCGCCGCAAACCGGTCAGGCCGCAGCGGCTCGCCCGTCGCTGCCGGTGCGCAAGGCAAAGACCTCCGTCTTGTTCAAGAGTCCGGAAGGGTATCCCAACGCGCTGGCTGTCTCGCCGGACGGGCTGTGGATTGGCGAGCAGAAGTCAGACAACGCCTGCCTGGTGGACTGGACCGGCAAGCTGCTGAAGACGGTCAAGACAGAGTCGAAGAACACGAGCGGGATGGCGGTGGGCGGCGGCTACATCTGGATGGGCGCCAACGCCGCACCGAACGGGATCTTTCAGACGGACATGAACGCGAGGACCGTGGCGCATCGTCAGGTTCCGCTCGGCGGAGGGGGCTGTCACGGCGTCGAGTACGTGGACGGGAAGCTTTGGATCGCCGCGCTCCGGCTGCGCGGCATTTTGAAGGTGGACGCGAAGACATGGGAGCCGGAGTTCCTGATTCCCTACAGCGTACCGCGCGCGCACGGCACGGCGTGGGTGAAGGACGCCATCTGGATGGTCACTGGGGGCGAGGAGGGCGCCGGCCTCGTCAAGTACGAGGCCGCGACGGGCCAGGCACTGGAAGTCGTCAAGTTCGGCGAGAGCGATCCGGACCCGCACGGTCTGGTGTGGCACGACGGCGCGCTGTACAGCTGTGACGCCGGCATTCATCCGGGCTGGCCGGAGAACAAGAGCCCGACGCACGGGCACATCTTCCGGATTGATCTGCTCTGATCCGGTTCAGACTGTCCTCATCGGTTCTGCCGGCCCGCGTACGCGCCTTCTCCAAGATGCGTGATCACCCTGTCGCTCGGGTCGTTATAGCGTTTCGCCGCACTGCAGATTCGGCACTCAAAGGCGGAAGTCGACGTGGCGTCGATCGAGCCGAAGCATCAGTCGCCTCGCGATCGGGAGGAGACCATGGCTGGCGAGACCTCGGGTTCGGAGACCGTACCGATTTCAAGCGCCGCCTGGAAGGCGCTCGAAGGCGCATACGATCTGCAAGTGCACGTCGCACCTGACGTCATCGCGCGACGCATTGACGACCTCGACTGCGCCAAGGAGTTTCTCGCGCGGGGCCTGAAGGGATTCGTCCTCAAGTCCCACTACATGCAGACGGGCGAGCGCGCGCAGGTCGTGACCAAGGCGGTGCCGGGCAGCCGCGTGTACGGCGCCCTCACGCTGAACCACAGCGTCGGTGGCTTCAACCCCGTGGCCGTCGAGCTGGCCGGGCGAACGGGGTGCAAGATCGTGTGGATGCCGACCGTCGACGCGAAGAACGAGACCGCCGGACGGCTCGACGGCGGCAGCGCGAAGCTGCCCTTCTGGGCCAGGATTCAGCGCGAGCTCGCGGCGGAAGGGATTTCACCGCCGCCGCTCTCCGCGATCGACGAATCCGGCCGCCTGATCGAGCCGGCGCGGCGCTGTCTGGAACGCATCGCGAAACACAACATGATTCTCGCCACCGGCCATCTCGGCCGATCGGAAATCTTCGCGCTCGTCCGCGCCGCACAGGAGATGGGTGTCAGAAAGGTGGTCGTCACGCACGCCGAGTTTCCCTCGCAGAGCCTTACCGGCGACGAGCAGAAGGAGCTCGCCGATATGGGCGCGATCATCGAGCACTGCTTTACGACGACCTATACGGGAAAAGCGCCGTGGGAGACGGCGTTCGCCAACATTCGCAAGGCGGGTGTCTCCCGCGCCGTGATCGCCACCGACCTGGGCCAGACGATCAACCCGCCGGTCGCCGAGGGGTTCGCGATGTTCGCGCAGCGTCTGCTGGACGCCGGCTTCTCCGCGGCCGAGGTGCACACGATGGCCGTCACCAATCCGACGCGGCTTGTCGAAGAGTAGTGTCGTCACTCTGAACTGGCATTGCAGTTTGATGCCCCCGCGGATGGTGCGCGGCGCCCCGGGAGACTGCGTCCGATGAAGATTTGTCTCGCAGGAACCGGCGCCATGGGCGTGATCCACATGAAGGCGCTCGCCAACATCGCGGACGTCGAGGTGGTATCGGTCACCGCGCGCACGGAAGACAGCGGGCGAGGCGTTCGCGGCCGAGTGGCGAATCCCGCACTATTCGACCAGCCTCGAAGAATCGCTCGATCGGCCGGACGTCGATGCCGTCCTGAGCGAGGACGACCAGTGGCGCAAGCTGGAGTTTGGTCGTGGACACGGCTCGCCGGGTCTGGAAGGACGCGTGAGACATCCTGTCGCCGGGCGGAAGCGATGAGCCGCATGCAGACCATCGATGTCGGCTCGGCGCTCGACGACTCGGACTGGGGTGGATATCAGAAGCTGCTCGTGTTTGCGACCGCGATGGCGATCATCCTCGACGGCCTCGACAACCAGCTGCTGGCCGCGGCATTGCCGGCGCTGATGAAGGAGTGGCACCTGGCCCGCCCGGCCTTCGTGCCCGTCCAGACGGCGGGGATGGTCGGCATGATGGTCGGCGGCTTCATCGGCGGCTTCATCGGCGACCGGTTCGGGCGCCGCGTCGCGCTGCTTGGAAGCGTCGTCTCGTTCGGCATCCTGACGATTCTGGTGTCGTTTGCCGGCGGCGTGGCGATGCTCACCGTGCTGCGGTTCTTCGCCGGGCTCGGACTCGGCGGCGCCATGCCGAACGCCGCCGCGCTGTCGTCGGAGTATGTGCCGCGGCGCCAGCGGCCCTTCGCGGTGACGCTCACGATCGTCTGCATCCCGCTCGGCGGCTCGCTGGCCGGGATTGTCGGCGGACAAATCCTGCCGCGATTCGGCTGGCACGCCCTGTTCCTGGTCGGCGGCATCCTGCCCCTCGTGATGGCAGCCGTTCTCGTGAAGGTGCTTCCGGAATCTCCGCGCTATCTGGCTCGGCTTCCCGAGCGATGGCTCCAGCTCCGGGCGCTGCTGCGCCGCCTCGGACATCAGGTGGCTGACGACGCGGTGTTCGTCGACGCGACGGAAAAAGCCGTCGCGCGCGCGTCGGTGAGCGAATTGCTCGTGCCCGAGTATCGGCGCGACACGGTGGCGCTCTGCGCGTCATTCTTCTTCTGCCTGTTATCGGTGTACGTCGGCATCAACTGGGTGCCCTCGATGCTTGTGAGCGCGGGCTTCGATGTCGGGACGGCCAGTTACGGCCTGACGGCGTTCAATCTCGGCGGCGTCGTCGGTGCCATTGTCGGGGCGATCGTGATCATGCGTCTGGGCTCGCGGGTCACCATGCTGGTCATGGCGGCCGGCGCCGTCGCGGGCGCCGTCGGGCTGGCGTTCATGCCCATCGGCACGCAGTCGGCGTTCGCGGTCCTGGCCATGCTGGCGTGGACCGGGGGGCTCATCAACGCCGTGCAAACCACGATGTACGCGCTCGCCGCGCACATCTATCCGACGGCCGTGCGCGCCACCGGCGTCGGTTCGGCGGTGGCCTTCGGACGGATCGGCGGCGTCCTGAGTCCATCGGTCGGATCGTGGGCGCTCGAGTCAGGTGGATCGTCGCGCTACTTTGGTCTGATCGCCACCACGATGGTGATGGCGTTCGCCGCGCTGTCGGCGATCCGTCGGCACATTCCGGGAGCGACGGCGGTGGGCTCGGCAGGTCCGAGACCGCACGCCGCCAGGCGCTGACGTCTACAGGATCTAGAGCCTGTCGAGGTTTTCAGCGGCCAAGGGTCGTTCAGTTCACCCCGGTGTCTGCAGAAATTCCGTCGCGCTGGGAGCGCTCGTCGCGCTCACGCTTCTGGCGTAGGTGGTGCCGTTGGACTCTCGGAGCTTGAAATACGGCTCGAGCAGGCGCGGTCTGATCGGTGGGCTTCGGAAGGATTCTTGCCACAACGTCCACAGCGATGCGCGTCTGGGCTGCATCAGCGCCAGGCGGCTTACTGGCTACTATGTTTCCAGTAACCTTGGATAAGGGATACTAGCTATCCAGCTCGAGGGCGTTCTTCTCGCGGCGAGTCCCGGTACATCCGGCGTCAAACGTCGTTTTGGCTGACAAAATCGAAGCTATTTTTTCAAAAACGTAAACCGGATGTTAGCACTCCGGCGAAACGTCAGCGTCGTCTCACCCTCAGTGGACGGCCTGGGGGTTCTCGGATCGGGAGAGGTATGCGCTGCCCGGACCGTCAAAATCGGCCGGTTCGGACGCGGCCAGCCAGTCGCCTACCGCGAGGATTTCTACCAGTTCCGCCCGGTGCCTTTCTGCCTGCGCTCGTGCATCCGGGCCATAGAAACCTAACAAATACTGCCCATTGACGGTTACGCGCCAGAGTTCCGCCTCGTCGGCGTAGTGCACGACATCCACGTCCGCGACAGTCATGTTGATGTGGGTCACATTTACTCTCTGCATTGGCGATTTCCACCTGCGGTCTAGCGACGTATCGGACCGCCCCTGTTTATTCGCTAGTCTTATGCCCCAAACGGCTTCTGGCATTCGACAAACCCCGATAAGAACACCTGACGAGCTGCAATAAATGATCCAGAACTGCTGAGCCCCCCTCAACGTATTGAACCCGCCCCCAGGCACTCGTGTCGCCCGCTACGGATCGGGGGACACGCGCTCCCATCTAGTTAGGGTCTCTGGACACGGGGAAAATACAGCGCTCTGCAGAAAAAATCGGTCGCGGTCGCGCGCCACCAGGCTGAACCTGGGAGCGACGCAGGAATGACCTGGCAGGAGCGACGAAGGAAAAGCCTTCCGGGGGGAACTTTTTACACCTTTACATGCACTTGGATTCAGAGGCGATGCGCAAAGACGGGGAGTACAACCCGACGGCCTGGCCCAGGTCAGACCCGGGTGTCGGAGTTTGGCGGGTGTCGGAGTTTGGTGTCGGAGTTTCGGTGTCGGAGTTCCGGGACGCTAGCGCAGGCTCAGGTGTCCCCGCGCGCCGAGCGGCGGTTGACCTCAATGGTCCCGCTCGGCGGCTCTTCGTCCTGCAGTCGGCGCAGTTCCTTGAGTTGGAACGGCGTCAGCGCGCCGAGCGTCCAGCCACGCTCCCGGCAGACCTGGGCTGCGAAGTTGAGCCGCCGTTGCACCCGGGTCGTCCCCGCAACCGGTTCCTTCACCGGGTCGGGTAGTGCACACTCCACGCGCTCGCCAAAGATTGCGCGGAAGTGCACACAGCAGACGAACGCCGTCTGGCGCCCTGGGGTCGGGTCGTCCTGGCCCCGTTCCTCCAGCAGCTTGTGCGTCGCGGCGGCTGTGCAGCCGTCGAACCGGCAGGTCTCACCCTGACACAAGGTCGAGCCCGCGTGCGCCGTCACAGGGCGCCTCGCTCGATACGCTGGAACGCGTCGAGGCGGGGACCACGCCGTCCTCCAGGAATCGCCGCACATCGATAAGAACGCCGTGTCATAGGCGTGAGGGTAACAGCTCGGTTGTTCGAGGAGCAAGCGTCCCGGTCGGGCTTTTCAGGCGCCCAACCAAAGGGCATCTACTGGTTGTCCGACTGCCGCTCCTGGGATCGATGTTCGGCGATCCACTGGCCGCTGATGGTACCCATGTCCCGCTCTGCATGCGGCCCTTCGCGACTGAGCCAGGCCCAGACGCCTACGGCGAGCACGAGCACAGACCCGACGGAGATCGCGATGACGAGTGACATGAGGCATCGTGACCGATTATTCATCAGCGCGCAATCCCTACCGAAGGTCAGCAGCACCACCGGACGCGGTGACCGCAGGCGCACTGAACCTCTGCATTTGTTGGTAGTGAAAAACACCGCCGCGCCACATATGTTCCAACAATGAGAGGTTGGCGTTCATTTCGCGCATGATTTCGTCCCTGCGGAGGCTCTCACACGCAATTCATGCTGGCGGTAGGTTTGCACATGATTGAAAGACATGCCTCGGAAACGCACTCATCACCTGAACCGTGACGTCAGAATATGAGAAAGAGGGCCGAATGATCTGCTTGAAAACTGTCCGCACGCTCCGAGTGGCGATGGCGGCTCTGCCGCTGGCCGCCATGCCTGCTTTCTTTGGTTGTAGCCGGGATGTGCAGGCACTGAGTCCCCGAGAGGTCGAACAGCAGTACGGCGTGTCGGGCGCGTACGCCGATACTGTGACGACCCCTGAAGGATCCCTTCGGGGAACCGTGGTACCTGTCACGCTGCCCGATGGCAGCGCCGCACATCTGGTGATCCCGACGCAGCGCGCAAGAGAGCCTCACAAGGTGTACCTGCGCGACAGCCAAGGGCTCCATCCGGTGCAGATCGCCGACCACGCCGATCGCGCCTCGGTATCACGATCGCCCGGCGTCGTGGCCCGCCAGGCCGAAGCCTCTCACCCGAGAAAACGGTCGTGGGAGAAAGAAGCCTTGATCATCGGCGGCGGCGCCGGCGCCGGCGCGGCCATCGGCGCGGTGGCCGGTGGGAAAAAGGGCGCGGCGGTGGGCGCCACGGCCGGCGGAATCGGCGGGTTGATCTACGACCTCGCGACGAGGAAGAAATAAACGGAGAGCGCGTGACCCCCCGACGCCCTCCACGTCTGAAGGCCAAGGGAGGAGCGGTGCGGTCCGCAGCGTCTGGGGGCCGGCGTCGCACCGCGGCGTCCCAAACTCGCCGTCCGCCTCCGGCCTTGGCGCCGTCTCTCGACCGAGGCATCTCCGTCCTCATCGTGGACGACGATCGCGACGCGCGCGCGATCTACGGCATGTATCTGCGCGCCGTCGGTTGCACCGTCTTCACGGCCGTCAATGGTGCCCAAGCCGTCGAGCAGGCCACCGCCCGCATCCCATCCGTCATCGTCATGGACCTCGCGATGCCGACGATGGACGGGTGGGAAGCGGCGGAGCGGCTGAAACATTCGGCGGTCACGCGGCACATACCCATCGTGGCACTGACCGCGCAGCCCGGGGCGCGCGAGAGCGCGCAGATCTCCGGATATGATGCCTTCCTGGCCAAGCCGTGCATGCCACAGCTGTTGTGGTGCGAAATTGCTGTGCTGCTGGGCATCGACCCGGGCGCCTCGAGTTGATAGCGCATTCATCGTACTCGGCATGTTTTTCTGGAGCTCCACGACGTTGCGCGGCGATCCGCTGTTGTTCATCGAGCGCGAGGTTGGCGCCGCGACAGCGTCGTTGTTGTTTCCGCCCGAGCGCATGCTATCGCTGCGCAGTGCCGCCGGCGACGCCGAGTACGACCAAGGCCGTGACTTTCTGCTCGATGAGGCGGCAGGTCTCGTCATCCGCGCCCGCGACTCCCGCATCCCGCTGACGAGGCGCGACGAGCTCTACCCTTCCACCGATCCGGACGGTTCGGCGTTCATGTTCAAGCGGGACGCGCCGAACACCTGGCTGATGTGCGGCGAAGGGGACCTCTTCCATCGCCGGCAGGTCCGCGCGGACTACTCGCACCAACCCGGCTTGTGGAGTGGAGCGGTGCCCCAGTTCCAAGGCGCCGCCATGCCCCGGACCATGAAGCGGCTGCGCGCGCGCGATCAGCTGGCGATCGCGATCACGGGCGACAGCATTTCCGAGGGATACAACGCCTCCGGTTTCATCGGCGTGCCGCCGTATCAGCCGCCGTACGTGGATCTCGTCGCCGGCGGCCTGACCGAGGCATACGGCTCACCGATCGTGCTGCACAACTGCGCCGTCGCCGGCTGGACGTCGGACAACGGCTTGGCGGATGCCGAGCGCGTCGCCGCGGCGCATCCGGATCTGGTGATCGTCGCATTCGGCATGAACGACGCCGGCTACGCCGATGCGTCCGATTTCTCGGCGAACATCGCCGGGATCATGAGAGACGTCTTGCGGAGCGCGCCCGCGGCGGAGTTCATCCTGGTGGCGCCGATGCTGCCCAACCCGGAATGGCACTATCCGGTGATGGAACGGTTCGCCGCCTACCGCGACGCGCTCGACCAGCTCTGCGGGGAGGGCGTGGTCCTCGCGGACGTCACGACGCTCTGGAAGGCGCTGCTCGGTCGCAAGAGCGTCTACGATCTGACGGGCAACGGCATCAACCACCCCAACGATTTTGGCCACCGGGTGTACGCGGAGGTCGTTCTCGCGCTCCTGACCGCGCCGGACGGGTAGAAAAACTTTGCAGTGTTTTGCCAGCTGGACTGGAAAAGCGCAGCGATTTGCCGACCCTGTCGGCGCTGTCCGAACGGAAAACCAGCGTTTTCCTGAAGTTTTCGGTGCACGATGGGCTGGCACATCCCGTGCTCTCGTGCCTGTCATGGAAATGCTGGCGGCGATGGTGCTTCTGCTGTTTGCGGCGATCGGGACTCTGCCCGCCTGGCCGTACTCCCGGCGATGGACCTTCTACCCGACGGGCGCCTGCGGTGGCGTGGTCCTCGTCCTTCTCGCCATGATCTTGACGGGGCACTTCTAACTACGGTTTCGGATCGAACTGCTGGGCGGCCTGCTCGGCGTCGAGCGTTTTCCGATAGAGGTCGGCTTCGATTCCAATCGCTCTCGCGAGCAACCGGTGCCGGCGGCTGTTGACCGGCGCCTCCAACAGCTCTTCCTCGAGCTGCCCGATTCTCGCGATTCCCTCGTATCTGCCGTTAGTCACATCCCTATCGTAGCGGCGCCTGTCGGACGGACGTGTCCCATCGAGCACACCTCCGCTCGCGCCCGTTCACGTCAACGAAGCGGTGACCGCGGCGGGGGATCGCCGAGCACGATCTGCACGTCGTGAGTGCCGCCGTCGTCGAGCAGCGGGATGTTGCGTGCATCGACGTCCGCGCCGTCCAGCGTCGCCTTCGCCACGCCCCGGCAGCGGCGCGAAGGGTTCGAGACCGTGATCTCGTAGCGACTCTCGTGGAACCGCCACGAAATCCGGTACTCGGGCCACGCCGTGGGGATGCAAGGGTCGACGACGAACGTGTCGCCGCGGCGGCGGAGACCGAGGATGCGCTCGACCCCGGCGCGGTACATCCAGCCCGCTGATCCGGTGTACCAGCTCCACCCGCCCCGCCCGGCGTGGGGAGACCGCGCGTACACGTCGCCGGCCATCACGTACGGCTCTGTTTTGTAGCGCGCCACGTCCGCCGCCGTGCGACCGTGGCTGACCGGATTCAGCATGTGGAAGAACTCCGCCGCCTCGTCGCCGCTTCCGAGCTTGGCCAGCGCCATCACGATCCAGACGGCGGCGTGCGTGTACTGGCCGCCGTTCTCGCGGACGCCGGGCGGATAGCCCTTGATGTACCCCGGCTCCTGCGCCGACTTGTCGAAGGGCGGATGGAGGAGCAGCAGCATCTGCGATCCGCGGGCGATGAGCGACGTGCGCACCGCGTCCATGGCGCGCTCGGCGAAGCGGATCGGCACGGCGCCAGAGAGCACCGCCCACGACTGCGAGATCGAGTCGATGCTGCACTCGTCGTTCTGCGCCGATCCCAGCGGCGTGCCATCGTCGTAGTACCCGCGGCGGTACCATTCGCCGTCCCACGATCGTTCGAGTTTGGCCGCCAGCCGCCGCGCCTCGGTCTTGTACCGATCGGCGCGCACCTGTTCGTTCCGATCGCGGCACAGCGGCACGAAGTCGCTGAGGACGTGGTGGAGGAAGAACCCGAGCCACGTGCTTTCGCCCCGTCCGGCGGGTCCGACCCGGTTCATCCCGTCGTTCCAGTCACCGGTGCCGATGAGCGGAAGGCCGTGGGCGCCGGCCGTGAAGCCTTTGTCGATCGCGCGAACGCAATGTTCGAAGAGCGTCCCGTTCCGGGCGGACACACGCGGCTGACCGTAGGACTCGTGCTGGTCGGGCGCGAGAACCGGCGCGTCGAGAAACGGCACGCGCTCGTCCAGCACGCCGGTGTCGCCCGTCGTGCGGACGTACTCCGCCGCGACGAAGGGCAGCCACAGCAGATCGTCGGAGCAGCGCGATCGCAGGCCGCGTCCGCTCGGCTCGTGCCACCAGTGCTGGACGTCGCCTTCGACGAACTGCCGGCCCGCGGCCTTCAGGAGATGCGCCCTGGCGAGCTCGGGCCGCGCGAACAGGATCGCCATGACGTCCTGCAGTTGATCGCGGAAGCCGAACGCGCCGCCCGGTTGGTAATACCCCGCCCGCGTCCAGAGACGGCAGCTCATGTCCTGATAGACGAGCCATCGGTTGATCAGGACGTCGAAGGAATCGTCAGGCGTGTGAACCCGGATCGTGTCGAGCGTCGCGTTCCAGGAGGCTTCGACTCTCTCCAGCGCCGCCGCCGCGGCGCCGACCGTCGCGTGACGCGCGATCAGCTCGCCGACCTGTCCGGCGTGTGCACCCTGGCCAAGGAGAAAGAGGACCTGCCGGGTCTCGCCGGGCTTCAGGACGATCGGCACGTGCAGCACCGCGCACGGATCGAGCCCCGCGCCGAATTGCGGCTCGAGCGTCATGTGGCGCAGCGCCGCCGGCCGGCTCATCGATCCGTTGCGCCCGATGAACGACAGACGATCGCCGGTCGCCGAGCGCGGCAGCTCGCTGGCGTGTGCGAACGCGACTCTCTGGGCGAAATCGTCGCTGTACGGGTTTCGCGCCAGGATCGTTCCGCTCGTCGCGTCGTATGTGGTGGTGATCTGCCCCGTCTGACCTTCGCGCGGCGGGCCCAGCACCCAGTCGTTGTAGGCGAACAGGCTCAGCGCCCGTTCGGACGCGCCGGCGTTGGTCAGCGTCAGGAGCGAGAACTTGACGGGATCGTCAACGTCCACGAACACGTCGAGATCGTGTCGAATCCCGCGCGTCACGCGCGAGAACCGGGTGACGCCGGCCGAGTGGCGCACCACGAATTGCCCGCTGCCCGGGTGCCGTGCCATCGGCCCGGGCGTCGGCGTCCACGCGTCCCCCGAGCCGTCGTCGCGCACGAACAGCGCTTCGGCCGTCGGATCGACGATCGGATCGTTGGCGAACGACGTGAGCCGGTTTTCGCGGCTGTTCTCGGACCACGTGTTGGCCGAGCCCGAGGCCGTGACGACGGTGCCGAAGCGCGGGTTGGCGATCACGTTCGCCCAGGGCAGTGGTGTTTCCTGATCCCCCTCCAGCACGATCGCGTAGGCGCGCCCTTCGTCCGTGAAACCGCCCAGGCCGTTGGCCAGCGTCATCGTCGGCGGCGCGATTGGCGGATCGATGGCGTGGGCGCCGGCTGTCTCCGGCGGCGCCATGCCAGGAAACGCCGGCGTCCGGTGCGTCCGTACCGGGTGGGGCCTGTCGAGGTGCGCGCGGAGGTCGCCGCGGTCGCCGCCGACGACCGCACGCGCGATCGCTTCGATCAGCGTCCGCTCCGCCTTGCCGATCAGATCTCCGCGCAGCAGGTACGCGCCGCCCGATCGATGCTTCCAGGTGCGCCACGGCCCGTTGTCGAGCAGCGCGGTGAGCTGCTCGTGCATCTGGTCCAGATAGCTGGACGGATCCTCATTGAGGATGACGACGTCGGCGCTCAGCCCTTTGAGGCGCCAGTACTCCTGCGCCTGGAGCACCTGCCGCACGAGCCCCACGTCATCGTCTCCGACGACGCGCACGAGGAGAATCGGGAGATCGCCCGAGATGCCATGCGGCCAGAGCGCGGCCTGACCGAGCTCGTTCGAGGCGATCGTTCCGGGAGCCGCGCGAAGCGAGCCGTCGGCGAAGAGCACGCGCGACGCGAGGCGCTCGAACAGCAGCGCTTCGTCGTTCGAGATGCCCAGATGGCGCAGGCCGCTCTGCGCATGCGTGAAGGCGAGCGCGAAGGTGCGCGCGGCGGCGCTCGGGTCGCGGTACTTCTGGGCCAGCGCCTTCGCCGTCTCGCGGTCCGACGCGACGCCGGTTGCGAAACAGAGGCGCACCGACGCGCCGGGCACCAGCCTGATCCGCTGGCGCAGGCTGAGGATCGGATCGAGCACGATACCGGTCGTGCCCGATAGCGCGCGGCCGTCGAGCGCCGCCGGCCGATCGGTATCGCGGCCGCGGCCGATGAAGCGCGCGCGATCCGTCTCCCATTCGACGGGCCCCTGCGGCCGGCCCTCGAGGCTCAGGACGTGCATGGCCCACACGGCCGGATCCCGGGGATCGCGGGCGCGCCGATGACAGAGCAGCGCTGCGCCGTCGGGAAGGAATTCCGTTTCGAGAAACAGCTTGCCGAAGGCCGGATGCGCCAGATCGTCGGCGGGCACCGCCAGGACGATCTCCGCGTAGCTGGTGACGTCGATTTCGCGGATCCGCGTGCTTTGGTTGACGACCGTCACCCGGCGGACCTCTACGTCGTCTTCAATCGAGACGGCGACGTCGAGCTGCGTCGAGACCTCGTCGTCGTGGCGGCGGAACGTCGCCCGGGCCGCGCGGAACTCGACGCCGTAATCGTCGGGCTCCGCCGCCGTCGGATGAAACGTCGCCGACCACACCGACCCGCTCCGCACGTCGCGCAGGTAGACGAACTGGCCGCCCGGATCGCGCGTCGGGTCGCGTCGCGATTTGGTGACCGCGAGGCCGCGGCAGAAGCTGCTGCCGCCGCCGGCGTTGGTGACGATCGTGACATAGTTGCCGTTGGACAGGAACTGCGCGTGGGGAAACGCCGTGTGAGGGGAGCGGTAGCGCCGCAGCGGCGTCGCCGGCGCCGGCGCCACGACGCGAATTTCATCGAGCGGCCTGGGCTGAATCGTCGCCGAATGCCGCGGCACCCGCTCCTGCAGCAGGAGCTCGGTGGCCTGCACCCGCGGGTCGTCGTGGAAGCGCTTCACCATCGGATCGCCGAGCAGCGCGTTCGCGAGCGCGACCAGGGTCATGCCGGCGTGGTGCGCGAAGTACGTGCGGACCACCGTGCCCTCGCCGGCGCCGTGCGTCTCGGCCGCCGCCTCGTCGTGCTGGTCGGCGTCGCGCTTCGTGTAGTCGATCGCATCGAAGAAGCCGTAGTCGCCTTCCAGGCCGGCGGCGCTCAGCCGTCGCAGGTTGGCCGCGCTGCGCGGCGCGTCGATGATGGCGGCGAGCGCCGATGCGTACGGCGCGACCACGAGCTCGTCGCCCAGCCCGCGCTTCAGGCCGAGCCCTGGCACGCCGAACGCCTTGTACTGAAACGTGTCGTGTTGATCGACGATGTTGTAGGCCGATTCCGAGATGCCCCAGGGGACGCCGCGCGCGGCGCCGTACTCGACCTGGCGGCGTACCACCATCCGGCACGATTCGTCGAGCAGCGTGTCCGGGTAGCTCCGCATGACGAGCAACGGCATCAAGTACTCGAACATCGTCGCGCTCCAGGACAGGAGCACCGGCGCGCCGCGGACGCTGGTCACCGCGCGTCCCAGATGGAACCAGTGGGACTCGGAGACGTCGCCTTTGGCAATCGCGAGAAAGCTGGCCACCCGCGCCTCGGAGGCCAGCAGATCGTAGAACGACGGATCGCGGCGGCCCGGCCCTTCGTGGTCCGCGAGCCGATAGCCGATGGAGAACAGCTGACGCTGCGGCTCGTAGAGGAACCGGAAGTTCATGGCGTCGAACAGCGCGACGGCGCGCGCGGCCAGCGCGCGGAGAACGGATCCGTCGGGTCCCGCCAGCTGCGCGAGCGCGACCGAGAGCGTCACGAGCGCGGCCGCGAGGTTGCCGCTGTCGACCGTGGACACGTACGCGGGCGGAAGCGGCGCCAGCGTGTGCGTGTCGTACCAGTTCAGCAGGTGGCCCTCGAACTTCTCGAGGCTCTCGACGGTCGTGAGCGTGGCGTCGATCCGCTCCGCCAGGGCCGCGGCGTCGATGATCCCGAGGTCGTGAGCGGCGACCGTCGCGAGCAGCGCCATGCCGATGTTGGTCGGCGACGTGCGGTGCGCGACCGTCAACGCCGGCACGAGCTGGACGTTGTCGGGCGGGAGCGCGTGGTCCTCCGGTCCGCCGAACGTCTCGAAGTACCGCCAGGTCTTGCGCGCCACCGCCGAGAGGAACGTGCGGTCGTCCGCGCCGAGCACCGGGCGACGGCCCGGCACCGGCCGGCTCAGCGCGTAGGCGATGAGCGGCGCCGCCGCCCACGATGCGAGCACCGGCGCCGCGGCGGCCAGCGCGCCGGGACGGATCAGGATCACGAGCGCGAGGCTGCCCAGGGCGATGAGCGGGCTGGAGACCATCTCGGTCATGAAGACGCCGAGGCGCGGAGGGCCCCCGCGATGGGCGCTCGCCGCGGCGGTCTCCCACTCGAGCAGGCGCACCTTCGTGATCCCGATGCGCACGAGCGTCACCGCGATCGCATGCACCATCTCGTAGCCGTAGCTCGCGAGGAACGCCAGTTCCAAGGCGACGCGGACGATATCGGTGGCGAGATCCTCGATCGTGGTGCGCAGGAACGCCGCGGCTGACTCCCGCCGCGCCGGCCCGCGCAGCAGCTGCAGCAGCCGCAGCAAGACGGGCAGCGCCATCGCGGCGAGCCCGATCGCGGTCCACGCGAACGGGTTGCCCGGCAGGACGGTCCAGCCGAGGAGCAGGAGCACGACGGTCGCCGGCGGCGTCAGGCTGCGTCGCAGGTTGTCGAGAATTTTCCAGCGCGACAGGAGCGGCAGGCGGTTGCGCCGGAGGCCGGTGCGGGACGGCACGACCGGAAAGAGCCACGCCAGGATCTGCCAGTCGCCGCGCACCCAGCGATGCTGGCGTCTCGCGTGCGCCAGCACGCTCGACGGGTAGTCGTCGACGACCTCGACATCGGTGACCAGCGCCGTCCGCGCGTAGAGCCCCTCGAACAGGTCGTGCGACAGGAGGGCGTTCTCCGGCACGCGGCCGTCGAGCGACGCCACGAACGCGTCGACGTCGTAGAGGCCTTTGCCGGTGAAAATACCTTCGGAGAACAGATCCTGGTAGACGTCGGAGACCGCGGTCGTGTACGGATCGACGCCGGTATGCCCGGCGTACGTGCGCGCGAACACCGATCCGGCGGCGCTGGCCATCGTCACGCTGACGCGTGGCTGCAGGATGCCGTAGCCTTCGGTGACGCGGCCGACGCGCGCGTCGAAGCGCGGCCGGTTCAGCGGGTGCGCGATGATGCCGACGAGCGCCTTGGCGGTGTCGCGCGGCAGCCGCGTGTCGGTGTCCAGGGTGATGCAGTAGCGGACCGAGGGCAGGATCTGCAGATCGCCGACCTGCACGCTGAAGCTCGTGTCGGCCGCGCCCCGCAGCAGCCGGTTGAACTCTTCGATCTTGCCGCGCTTGCGCTCCCATCCCATCCACGCGTGTTCCCGGGCGTTCCAGTGTCGTGCGCGGTGGAACAGAAAAAAACGATCCGCGTGATCGGGGCCGAACCGTTGATTGAGCTGCTCGATGCCCGCGCGTGCGGCGGCAAGAATCGGGGCGTCGCCGGGCAGTTCCGCGGCATCGGCGTCGGTGAAGTCGCTGAGAATCGCGAAATGGATCCGCGCATCGAGGTTGCCGAGCGCGAGCACTTCGACGTGCTCGAGCAACGCCGCCACCGCGGCGGTGCTGGTCAGCAGCGTCGGCACGACGACCATCGTGCGCGCATCGTCCGGCAGGCGATCGGAGAAGTCGAGGCGCGACAGGCGCCGGGGCGGGATCGCCCACGCGATCACGCGCTGCGCGATGGCGATCGCGATGTCAGCCGCGG
>JAYVYV010000525.1:0-6331 GCA_043783985.1 Acidobacteriota bacterium
TCGACGAAGTGGTGCCGGAAGTGCGCCCGGGGTTCACGTGCACCGCCGACATCACCACGGCGACGCGCAAGGAGGCGGTCTCGGTGCCGATCCCGGCGGTCGCGGTGCGCGAGCTGATCTACGACGCGAACGGACAGGTCGTCAAGGAGCCGAAGACCGACAAGAAGCGCCGGGCCGCCGAACCCGCGGCCAACACCGCCAACGGGGAGCTCAAACCGGGGCAGACGCGCAAGGAAGTCGAAGGCGTCTTCGCCGTGCGCGACAACCACGCCGAGTTCGTGCCCATCAAGATGGGCGTCGCCGGCGACAAGTACTTCGAGGTGCTGTCGGGCCTCAAGGCCGGGGACCAGGTCATCACCGGCCCCTACAATTCGGTGCGCGGGATGGCCGACGGCGATCTCGTGAAGGTGGACAACGGCAAGAAGGCCAGGTAGAGGAGCCGCCCCACCTGCCCTCCCTGATTCAGCATGAACAAGATCTTCGAATCGGCGATGATCGCGCTCGACGCGATCTGGTCCGCCAAGCTGCGGTCGTTCATGACGGTGCTCGGCAACATCGTGGCCGTGACCTCGATCATTGCCGTCGTGTCGATGATCCAGGGGCTGAACGCGTCGGTCAAGCAGGCGATCCTCAATCAGGCCGGCGCCGACTCCTTCAGCGTCCAGCGTTATCCCATCACGCGCAGCGACGACGAGTTCGAGAAGGTCCGCGGCAACCCGCGGATGACGCTGCAGGACGCCAGGGCGATCCGGCGCTACAGCGACCTGGTGGAAGCGGTGATGGTCGACTCGCAGGGCTCGGCCCGCATCACCTACCGCGACAAGTCGATCGACCAGACGCAGATCCGCGGCGTCACGGCGGAGTACATCGATTTCTCCAGCTTCGACGCCGAGCGCGGGCGTCTGATGAGCCCGACGGAAGTCGAAACGGTGCGGCCCGTCACCGTCATCGGCTGGCAGACCGCCGATCGGCTCTTCGGATCGAGCATCGATCCGCTCGACAAGACCATCCAGATCGCCGGCGTCCACTTCCGCGTCGTGGGCGTGAGCGCGAAAAAAGGCTCGCTGCTCGGCCGCTCCCAGGACGAGTTCGCGGTCATCCCGCTCGGCCAGTTCCAGATGATTTTCGGGTCGCGCCGTCAGCTCTCGGTCACGGTCAAGCCGCGCGACCTGGCCCAGATCGCCGGCGCGATGGACGACGCCACGCTGGCGCTGCGCACGGCGCGGCGCCTGAAGCCGAAACAGCCGGACAACTTCGGGCTGTTCACGTCGGACACGATCCTCGACATCTACCACTCGGCCACCAACGGGATCTTCGCGGTCCTCATCGGGGTGGTGGCGCTGTCGCTGGTCGTCGGCGGCATCGTGATCATGAACATCATGCTGATGGTCGTCACCGAGCGCACGCGCGAGATCGGCCTGCGCAAGGCGCTGGGCGCGCGGCGCTCCGACATCATGGCGCAGATGCTCACCGAGTCGGTCGTCCTCTCGGTGTTCGGCGGGATCATCGGGACGATGCTCGGCGCGGGGATCGCCGTGGCGATCGCGTCGTTCACGCCGATTCCGGCCAACGTCGAGCTGTGGTCGGTCGTGCTCGGCATCTCCATCACGGCCATGGTCGGCCTCTTCTTCGGGATCTATCCCGCCATGCAGGCGGCCGCCCTCGATCCGATCGAAGCGCTGAGGAAAGAGTAGCGGATGGCCATCAGGGTCGGCCTGATCACGGAAGTCGTCGCGATGGCGTTCGACACCGTCCGCGGCAACAAGATGCGCTCGGCGCTGACGGTGCTCGGCGTGGTGATCGGCATCACGTCGATCGTCGGCATGACGGCGATGATCCGCGGCTTCGATCAGTCGCTGCGCGACATGATCGCGGCGCTCGGACCCAACACCATCACGGTCCAGCGGTTCGGAATCAGCAGCGTCGCGGGCGGCGCCGAGTTCAAAGAGCTGATGCGGCGCCCGAACCTGACGATCTCCGACGCCCGCGCGCTCGAGACGCAGGCGACGCTGCTCCAGACGGTGGACATCGAGCTCGGCGGCGGGGGACCCGGCACGGCGTTCCAGCGCGTGTTCTACCGCAATCAGAAGACCAAGTCGATCATCGTCTTCGGCACCGGAGAGCACTTCGCCGAAGGGACGCGCATCCCGATGTTGTCGGGGCGCTTCTTCGGCGGTACCGAGGTCCAGTACCGCAAGAACGTCGTCGTCATCGGCAACACCGCCTATCAGCTGCTGTTCGCGCCGTTCGGCATCGATCCGATCGGCAAGATGGTGCGCGTCGGCGCCGAGCGCTTCGAGGTGATCGGGGTGTTCGACAAACGGCCGGCCGCCGGCGGATTCAACCTGAGCCAGGACGACTTCGTCGTCATCCCGTGGACGGCGTACCAGCGGATCTACGGGCTGAAGCCGACGCGCTTCGGCCCGGGCGGCGGCGGATCGTTCCTGCCGATCCAGATCTCGGTCGTGCCGCGCGAGGGCGTCTCGACGCCCGACGCGATGGCGGACGTGGAGCGCGTGATGCGCCGCCGCCACGGGCTGAAGCTCGACGAGCCGGATGATTTCGATCTCCAGACGCAGGACTCGTTCCTCAAGCTCTGGGATCGGATCAGCCAGGGCACCTTCCTGGCGCTGATCGTGATTTCGTCGATCGCGCTCATGGTCGGCGGCATCGGCGTGATGGCCATCATGTCGATCTCGGTCACCGAGCGGACGCGTGAAATCGGCGTGCGCAAGGCGCTGGGCGCCCGGCGCGCGGAGATCCTGTTCCAGTTCCTGATGGAAGCGGCGTTCCTCACCTCGGTCGGCGGGCTGATCGGCATCGCGCTCGGCGCCGGGATCGGCTACGCCGTCCACCTCGTGTCCGGTTTCCCGATCTCGCTGCCGTGGTGGTCGTTCGCGATCGGCATCGGTTTTTCCGCGTCGGTGGGCATCTTTTTCGGGATGTACCCCGCCGTCAAGGCCTCGCGCCTGGACCCGATCGAGGCGCTGCGTTACGAGTAGCACGCCGCGGATTCGGCGGTTCAGGGTGCCGGGTTCAGCGTTCGCCCTGAACCGCTGAACCCGGAACCTCCCGCTCGCCCTATGTTGAGCGCTTGCGGGGTGCCCCACCCCTGAATATGATGCCGGGTACTTCTTCACCCAGAGGAACCCGCCCATGAAGGTCTACGACGCGGCCAGCATCAGGAACGTCGCTATCGTCGGTCACAGCGCCTCCGGCAAGACCCAGCTCGCGTCCGCCATCCTCGCCGACGCCGGCATGATCAACCGCTTCGGCAAGGTCGACGAAGGCACCACCGTCACCGATTACGACGAAGAAGAGATCGCGCGCAAGCACACGCTGTCGGCGAGCGTCGCCTACGCCGAGTGGAACAAACTGAAGATCAACCTGATCGACACGCCGGGCGCCGGTAACTTTCTCGCCGATGCGCTGGCGGCGCTCAACGTCGCCGACGCCGCGCTCGTCGTGGTGGACGCGGTGGCCGGCGTCATGGTGCAGACCGAGAAGGTTTGGGCCGCCGCCGACGAGAGCGGCCTGCCGCGGCTGGTCGCCGTCAACCGGCTCGATCGCGATCGCGCAAGCCTCGAGCGCGCGCTGGCATCGCTGCGCGAGTCGTGCAGCCGCGCCGTGATTCCGATCCAGCTCCCGATCGGCGAGGAACAGGAGTTCCGCGGCGTCGTCGATCTGGTGGCGAAGAAGGCGTTCGAGTTCACAGGCGACGGCAGCGGCGCGTTCACCGAAGGACCGATCCCGGCCGAGATGACCGCCGCCGTCGACCTCGCGCGCGAGGCGCTGATCGAGATGGTCGCCGAGAACGACGAAAAGCTGATGGAACACTTCTTCGAGGCCGGCACGCTGACCGACGCGGAGCTGGTGGCGGGTCTTCGCAGCGCGACCATCGCGGGCAAGCTCTTCCCCCTCGTCTGCACGTCGGCGCTGCTGAACATCGGCGTGCCGCAGTTGCTCGACGCGATCGCCGCGTGCCTGCCCGCTCCGGCCGACCGGCCGTTCACGGGCGTGGACAAGGCCGGCGCCGTGGTCGCGCGCGCCGCCGACGAGAAGGGGACGCTGTCCGCGTTCGTCTGGAAGACGATCGCCGATCCGTTCGCCGGACGGATCACGATGTTTCGCGTCGTGTCCGGCGTGGTCAAGGCCGACTCGACCGCGCTCAACAAGACCAAGGACGCTCCCGAGCGCCTCGGCCACCTGATGCTGATGCAGGGCAAGACGCCGGCGAACGTGCCGGAGATCAAGGCGGGCGATCTCGGCGCCGTCGCGAAGCTGAAGGACACGCTCACCAACGACGTGCTCGGCGACAAGACCGATCCCGTCACCTACCCGGCCGCCCGGTTTCCCGAGCCGGTGCTGGCCTACGCGATCGAACCGAAAACCCGCGGCGACGAGGACAAGATCAGCACGTCGATGCACCGGCTCGAGGAGGAAGATCCGTCGATCCGCTACAGCCGGGATCCGCAGACCAAAGAGCTGCTGCTCTACGGACAGGGGCAGCTCCACATCGAGGTGACCGTCGCCAAGCTGAAGCGGCGGTTCGGCGTCGACGTCACCCTCAAGCCGCCGCGCATCCCCTACCGCGAAACCATCAAGACCGCCACCGAAGCGCACGGACGCCACAAGAAGCAGACCGGCGGGCACGGGCAGTTCGGCGACTGCAAGATCAAGGTCGAGCCGCTGGCGCGCGGCTCGGATTTCGAGTTCGTGGACGACATCTTCGGCGGATCGATCCCGCGCCAGTTCATCCCGGCGGTCGAGAAGGGGATCCAGGAAACGCGCGTGCGCGGGTATCTCGCCGGCTTTCCGATGGTCGATTTCCGCGTCACGGTGTTCGACGGCTCGTACCACGACGTCGACTCGAACGAGCTGTCGTTCAAGATGGCGGGGCGGCTCGCGTTCAGGGACGCGATGACCCGTGCGCGCCCGACGATTCTGGAGCCGGTGATGCACGTCGAGGTCTACGCGCCGTCCGACTTCGCCGGCGATCTCATGGGCGATCTCAACGGCCGGCGCGGCCGCATCGCCGGCATGGATACACGCGGCGCGACGACGATCATCAAGGCGCAGGTGCCGATGTCCGAGATGCTCACCTACGAACAGCACCTGACGTCGGCGACCGGCGGGCGCGGCTCGTATCACATGGAGTACTCGCACTACGACGAGGTGCCGGCCCACCTGCAGTCGAAGATTATCGCCTCCGCCAAGGCGGAACGGGCGGGAGTGGAAGTCGAGGAAGTCTGAAATCTGAAGTCTGAAGTACGAAGTACGAGGTGCGCGGTCTGATCCGGCAGTTCGTCGACATCGCGGCGTGGCTGGCGGCCGTGGTCGCGGGACTCGCGCCGCGCCGGCTCTGGCCCTCCCTCGATCGGGATCTGCCGATGCGCCGGGCCGCGGCGGCGTCAGGTCTGGCGACGATGATCGGCGGCTTCTTCTACGGCTTCGGCGGCTTCATGACGTTCGCCACGACGCTGGCCGACGCCAACAACAACTGGATGCTGGCGCGGCTCGCCGGCCCGCCCGCCGCGGGCGACCAGGCGGTCGGCTTCGTGCCCTACGGCATGTCGCTCCTGACGCTGTTCATCTACCTCTTCTTCACGCCGCGCGGCCTGTTCTCCTCGTATCTGGTCGTCACCGGCCTGCTGCGCGCGATCGCCGCCTTTGTCGACGACCCGTTCGGCGATCCGCTGCTGAGCGGCGTCGATCGGGCGGTGGTGATGCTGTTCCGGAAGAACCGGGACGAGCGGCGGCAGATCGCGCGCACCAGGCTCGAAGGCGCCGAGCGGCCCGACGTCCTGCAGACCGGCGAATGGGCGGGCATGCCGGACGCCGACTATATCGTGCTCGCGGCGCGACGCAAACCGGAATGGGATGCCGGCGCGATCATCCTGACCAGCAGCGACTGGTACAAGCTCGGCGTGCCGTTCGACATCCAGACGCCGTTCGGTCTGCGCACCGCCTACCCGCTGAAGAAAATGGAGACCGTGGAAGTCGTGCGCCGCGGCATTCACTATGAGCTGCCTCGGCTGAGGCAAGCACGAACTCCGAAATCTGAAATCTGAACTCTGAAATCTAGCCGCCGCTCCGACAGATCGAGCCCCATGCCCCAGCGGAAGCCGACTAGCGGAAAAAAGAAAAGGCCCGCGCGGTGCGGACCTTCTCGTACTTCGTACTTCGTACTTCAGACTTCAGACTTCAGACTTCGTCCTTCGTACTTTTACGAACCGCCGGCCTTTCTCGGCGTCGTGGACCGGCGTCCGGCCCCCGCGCCCTTGGTCGGCTTGGCGGTCACCTTGCGGCTCTCGTCGTCGGCCTTCTTGGT
>JAYVYV010000526.1:0-2523 GCA_043783985.1 Acidobacteriota bacterium
GGCTCGCTCGTGCCGCGCCAGATCGCTCGAGAACTCGTCGAGCGAATCGAACGGCGGCACGTCGACGTTGAGCAGCGCGCGCGCGACGGTGTAGCGCAGAGCGCCAGGCACGCGCGGCGAACCGGTGGTCAGCAGTTCGTCGAGGAAGATACCGATCTCCGACACGGTCGGGGTCGTGGTGCAGCCGCGGCACACCTCCGAGCCATCCGCGTCGAGGAAGACGTTCGCCGCCGACGGCAGGCCGTACGGCGGCTGCGCCTGGACGGGCCCGTTGCGATCCTGGCGGGAGCCGATGAGCTGTTGCGCGATCGCCACCGCTTCATTCGACTCGACCCTGATGCCGGCCGCGCGGAGGTCGGCAATTGAGATCGTCATGACTTCGTGACACTGCCAAATACTCGCCATGTCTTGCGGCGAGAGGTGGCCGAGTCAGGCGGCGGGATACGGCTGTGCTGTGAAAGGCCGGGAACTAATGGGCGATCGCGTTTGGATGTGTGACGCGCGCCAAAGCGGGCGTGGCCAGCGCGGCCACGGCGCGATCGCGCGCGGCTTCGAACGCGGCCATCTGAAGCGTGGGGATCGGTTCAGCCGGCGGCATCGCGCGGTGCGCGGTGATCGGGTTGATGAACGCGCCGTTCTTCTTGAGCCGGTAGTCGAGGTGCGCGCCGGTCGCGAGCCCTGACGAGCCGACGCGCCCGACGAGCTCGCCCTGCCGGACGCGCGCACCGGCCTTCACCGCAATCGCCGAGAGATGCAGATACTCGGTTTCGAAACCGTTGGCGTGGCGCAGGTGCACCATCCGTCCGGCGCCGCCGCTCAGGCCCGCGGACACGACAACGCCGTCGGCGACCGCAATCACCGGCGCGCCCGCCGGCGCGCGATAGTCGACGCCGAGGTGCGCGCGCACCTCGCGCAGCACCGGGTGCAGGCGCGCGGCCGAAAACGCCGAGGTCACGACCGGCTGGAACTTGAGCGGCGACGCGAGGAAGAACCGCTTCATCGACCGTCCGTGCTCGTCGTAGTAGCCCGGCGACCCATTCTCGGGGGTGAAGCGCATCGCGCGCACGCGCCGGCCGGCGTTGGTGAACTCGGCGGCGAGGATCGGGCCGTAGCCGGCGAACTGGCGATCGTCGCGGAACTGCTTCTCAACCGTCAGCTCGAAATGATCGCCGGGCTGCAGCTCGGTGGTGAAGTCGATGTCGCCGCCGAAGATGTCGGCGAGCGCGAGCGTCAAGTCGATCGTCTCCCCCGCCGCGTCGAGCGCCGCCACCAGCGAGGTGTGCTGCCGATCGATCCGCCCGCTGACGACTTCGATGCGGCGCGTCTTCGGAATCGGCAGCACCCGCGCCACCAGCGCGTCGTCCGGCGATCGTCCGACGCGCAGGAAACGGTCGCCGTCGATCTCGTACTCGAAGCCGCGCACGGCGCCGGTAGTGGTCGTCGCGAGGCGGTAGGGCTGGTTGGCGCGCACTTTTCTCAGGTCGAACACCGCCGCCGCCTGCGCGACGACCGCCGCGGTGTCGGCGACCGCGACATCGTGCGCCCTCAGCAGCGAGGCGAGCGTCGCCCCCGCGCGCACACGGGCCGCGACCACCCGGGTCTCGAGCGAGAGAACGATGTCGCCCTTCGCAGCGGCCACGGTGTCGGTCCGGGCGACGCTGGCGTTGGTCCGGGTGTCGCACGCGGACACCGCGAGCGCGCCACCGACGAGGAGCCATGAGATCGCGCGCATGCTGGAAATGGGTGTATCGGTGTCGTGGCGTTAGACGGCCAGCCCCCGATATTGGGCGGCATGTTACAGTTTCGGCAGAGGCTTGTCATTCCATGCAATTTCGACGCGGTTTCGCGCGCAGCGCGGCCATTTTCCTGCTCGTCACCTTCGCTCTGCCCATTTCCGCGCAGTGGCCGATCACGGAAAAACTGGATCTTGACGGCCTCTACCGCATCAAGGACGAAGGGCTCCAGCGCTCGAAGGTGATGGAGATCGAGAGCTACCTCACCGACGTCTACGGGCCGCGCCTCACCGGCTCCCCCAACATCAAGGAAGCCGGCGACTGGGCGATGAAGACGATGAAGGAGTGGGGCCTGGCCAACGTCCACGAGGAGTCGTGGCCGTTCGGACGCGGCTGGCAGAACCAGCGCATCACCGCGAACGCGGTGACGCCGCGCGCCTACCCGCTGATCGCGTATCCCAAGGCGTGGACCCCGGCACCAACGGTCCGGTGACCGGCGAGGCCGTCGCGGCGGTGATCAACGACGAGAAGGACTTCGCGGCGTTCACGGGCAAGCTGCGCGGCAGCTACGTGCTCGCGATGGCGATGCGCGACGTCCCCGCGCATTTCGACGCGCCAGGACACCGCTACACTGACGCCGAGCTCGCCGATCTCGCGAAGCAGCCCGCGGCCGGCGGCGGCCGCGGCAACGTCGCCAACGCGCAGGAGTTCAACCGCAAGAAGGCGCAGTTCTTCATCGACGAAGGGGTCGCGGCGGTGCTCGACTTCAGCCGCGGCGACGGCGGCACGG
>JAYVYV010000527.1:0-2518 GCA_043783985.1 Acidobacteriota bacterium
GCGGTCCGTCGCACGATGGATCTCTTCGGCGATGTCCTGCCGATAGTGGTGGATCACCTGGTACGCCCCCAGCGCACGCGCCCGCTCGAGTTTCTCGTCAGTGCCGGCGGTGGCAAACACCCGCGCACCGTGCAGCAACGCAATTTGAATCGCCGCCTGCCCGACGCCGCTGCCGGCCGCGAGAATCAGGACGTCTTCGCCGCGCTTCAGCCGCGCGCGCGTCATCAACATGTGCCAGGCGGTCAGAAATGTGAGCGGAAACCCGGCGGCCTGCACGAAATCGATCTCGTCGGGAATCGGAATCAGGTTCTGGACCGGCACCTTCACGAGCTCCGCGTAGCCGCCAGCGTGGTTCCGGTAGCCAAGGACCTCATAACGGGCGCACTCGTTGTCTTTCCCCGACACGCACGCGGCACAGCGTCCGCAGCTCACGCCTGGCTGAAGCATGACCCGACGGCCGAGGCCGACGTCGGGGGCCGCGGCCGCCACGACTTCGCCGGCGACGTCGCTGCCACTGATATGCGGCATCGGAATCGTGACGCGTGGCAGACCGCGCCGCGCCCAAAGGTCGAGATGGTTCAGCGCGCATGCGCGGACGCGCACCATCACCTCGCCGGGCGCGAGGTCCGGGTCCGGTGCGTCCTCGTATCGGAGCACCTCGGGGCCACCGTGCTCGTGGAACCGGACGGCTTTCGTCGGGTCACCCGGGCATCTGATTCTCGGGTCATTCTATTGGCTCATTCAACGAATCCAATGACCAAATGTCCATGCGATGCGGCACAAGCGGTCAATATGCGTCGGGAGAAAGGATGGCCGGTTCGCCCAGGCCCAGGTCCGGCAGCCCCACGGTGACGGCCTCGACATCGCCGACGACGAGCGTGGTCAAGCGGTCGGGATCGAGGTGGCGCGCCATGACGCGGGACACCTCGTCGGCGGTCACCTGCTCGATGCGTGGCACGAACTGGGCAAAGTAGTCGTCCGGCAGGTCGTACAGCGCGAGCTGCAGGATCCCACGCGCGATCTGCTCGGCGGTTTCGAAGCTGCGCGGGTAGCCGCGTGTGAGCGCCGCAATGCCAAGTGCAAGCTCGTCGGGGGTCGCGGGGCGCAGGCCGCGAATCCCGGCAATTTCCGCAAGCGACTCCTCGATCGCGCGGCCGGTGCCTTCGGTCTGAACGCTGCCCTGCAGCACGAACGGACCCGGCAGACGCCGGAATTCAAACGCGGTCCGCGCACCGTAGGTGAGGCCCTTGTCTTCGCGCAGGTTCAGATTGATGCGGCTGACGAATTGCCCGCCGAGAATCGTGTTGGCGACGACAAGCGCGTGATAGTCGGGCGTGTCGCGGGGGGCCGCCACCTGGCCAATCCGGAGCTCCGACTGCGGGGCGCCCGGCCGCGGCACGATGTTGAGGCGCGCCGCCTGCGGCAGAGACATCGGGGCGGTCGGATCGGCTCCACCTGCCCCAATCCAATCGCTGAACGACCCGGCAGTGAGCGCCACGATCTGCGCGTGGTCGCAATCGCCTACCGCAATCAACGTAGCCGCGGACGGCCGGATCGCGCCCGCATGATAGGCGCGTGCATCGTCCACGGTCATGGCCGTGAGCGAGGCCTCGCTCCCGATCGGTGAATGGCCGTACGGATGTTCACCGTAAATCAGCTTCAGGAACGCGCGGTCCGCCACGACGCCCGGCATGTCGCGCAACTGCGTCAGCCGGTGCAGACGCAGTTGCCGCACGCGCGCAAAGTCGCCCTCGCGAATCGCCGGGCGCACGACCATGTCCGACAACAGTCCGAGGGCGCGGTCGGCAAACCGGCTCAGCACCATCAGGCTGGCCACTGTCGCGTCCGATCCGATGTCGGTCTCGAACTGCGCGCCGAGACGCGCGAGCGCCTCGTGCATCTCGATCGCCGTCCGGCTGCCGCTGCCCTCGTCGAGCATGTCGGCCGTGACGGCCGCGAGGCCGTCCTTCCCGGCCGGATCGGATGACGCGCCGCGGCGGACGAGGAGCGTGAAGGCGACGACCGGCACCTGTGTGTGACGGACGGTCCAGACACGCAGCCCGTTGGGCAAGGTCGATTTCTCGATCGCGGGAAACGCGAAGGCGCGGGTAGGGCCAGGTTCGGGGAGGCGGGAGCGATCCGCGGGCGCCATCAGGACACGTCGACCGGCACGGACTCGGGCGCCGCGAGGACTGACCGGCCGTGAGGGACGATGCTGAGCGTCACGCGACGCGCGGGGTGGAGAAACGTGCCGACAGCCTGGCGAAGTGACGCCCCGGTGACGACCTGGTAGCGCTCGAGGTCGCGGTCGAAGTAGCCAGGATCGTTCAGGAATACGTTGTAGGCGTTGAGCTGATCCGACTTGCCGCCGAAGCCGCCGACTGTCTGCAGCCGGAACATGAACTGCGCCTCGGCCTGCACGCGCCCGCGCTCGATCTCCTCGTCGGTGGGCCCTTCGGCGGCGAGCCGCGCGATCTCCTCGAAGATCACGCGCTCGATCTCGGCGAGCGTGTGCCCG
>JAYVYV010000528.1:0-6309 GCA_043783985.1 Acidobacteriota bacterium
CCTCCCGTTGATCGCTCGATCAAAGGCCGGCTCCGCGAGTTCGTCTGGCGGCTTCTCGGTCCGCCGCTCGAAGCCCAGCGGCGATTCAACGCCGCGATCGTCGATCACATCAACCGCAACGTCGCGGCGGACCTCGAAACGCAGCAGGTGGTCGAGATCCTCCTCGGCGTGGCGCGCCGGGAATTCGACGCGCTCGTACGCTTCGAGTCGCTCCTCGTCCAGTACTTGCAGACGATTACGATCTACGTGGACACGAAGGATCGCAGCGCGGGCGGCCACGAGCTCCGGGAACGTGTCGCCCTCGCCGAGCAGCGGGTCCTGGGCCTGAAGCGGGAGATGGAACGCGTACTGAGCCCCTCCGGCCGATCCATTCCCTCGCCGGACGGCGCGGCGGGGAGTGTCGTCGCGCCACGCGTCGACCGCGCCGGCGCCTTCAGCGCGAGTGTCGACTCCCTCACCTACGTCGGGTTCGAAGATCGCTTTCGCGGGTCGCAGGACGAGATCCGCTCGCGGCTGAACGAGTACCTTCCGGTGCTGGCGTCGGCGTCGGACGTGGTGGACGTGGGATGCGGCCGCGGCGAGCTGCTGGATCTGCTGCGGCAGCACCGCGTCGCAGCGCGCGGTGTGGACACCAACGAGGGCATGGTCCATCTTTGTCGCGGACGCGGGCTCGATGTCGAGCAGAGCGACGCGCTGGGTTTCCTCGAGCGCCAGCCGGACGCCAGCCTCGGCGGGCTCGCCGCGATTCAGGTCGTCGAGCACTTCGAGCCGGCGTACCTGCTGCGCTTCCTCGAGACGGCGTACCACAAGATGCGGGAGGGCGCACCCATGGTGCTCGAAACCATCAACCCGGCCTGCTGGATGGCGTTCTTCGAAACCTACCTCCGGGACATCACGCACCAGCAGGCGCTTCACCCCGACACGCTCCGCTACCTCGTGCAGACCAGCGGCTTCGCCAGCGTGGATGTGCGCTTCCGCGCGCCAGTCCGCGAGAGCGACCGCCTGAACCGCGTAGCCGATCGAGATTCGGATTCCACGACCGCCGAGCCGGCCGCGCTCGCGAGCGTGATCCGGACCGTCAACGATCACGCCGACAAGCTCAACGCGCGGCTCTTCTCCTCGATGGACTACGCCGTCATCGCGCGCCGATAGCGTGACCGGGTCCGGTCACGGCTCCGGTCACTTGGGGAAGCCGATGATCTCGTACAGCGCGATCCGATCGTCCCCGTAGCGGCGCAGCAGATACCGGTCGAATTCCCGCAGCCGCAGGAGAACGTCACGGCGGGCGTCGCCGTTGAAGAGATCCAGGTGAAAGACCGCGTACCTCACGCGATCGCTCTCGAGCACGGCGAACGCCTCGCGGCTGGGAAAGCCTCCCAGCGCGTCCACTTTCTCGACAAAATCCTGAGGGGTGTAGTCGCTATACGCGTCCACGAGCGGCATCCAGTGCGCCGTCGAGCTCAACATATACTGAGTCCGGGCGTACGCGAACCGCCGCGAATAGACGGGCAGTTCGAGGACCGCTCCGCGGGGAAGACCTGCCAGAACGCGGTACGCCGGGTCGAGGGGAGGTACCCGCGGAAACGACACCGGAACGCGCAATTCCGCCACCGCCGCGGCCATCAGCACGACGGCCGCAAGCGTGGGCCTGGACCGCTTTCGAAGCATCGATGAAATCCCGACGCCGGCGAGCACGGACAGCGCCAGCGTCACGACGAGACCAAATCGGCTTGGCGCGCGGAGCAGACTGAAGACGGGGACGGTGGCATACAGCACGCTGTACAAACCGCCGCGCGGTCCGAACGACGCCCAGAACGCCAGGACGGCGAGCGCGCCGTACACGATAGAGGTCTCACGCAGGCGGCCGCGAGCGGTCCACCCGGCCGCCAGACCGGCAACGCCGAACCCGAGGGCCACGAAACCGGGAAACAGCACGTCGCTCCAGTGCGCGATGAGACGCAGCAGCCAGGCGTGCGCATGCGACCCGGACGCCAGGTAGGCCTGCCGGTTCGCCGACCACTGACGCGAGGCGTCGAGCGATCGGTAGAAGCCGGGCCCATGCGAAAGCCCCGTGTAAGGCGCGAAGAGCGGCACAGCGATGGCGATGGCCACGCCGGCCGCGACTGACACGGCCGTCCAGTACCGGCGATCCGTCCATCGCCGGCGGATTCCCGCGACGACCATCACGCTGAGCCCGACCATCAGCCCCACGAACACCGCGTAGTACCCGCAGAACAGCGCTTGGGCCGCCATGGTCAACCCCAGCGCGGCGCCGCGGCGCGGCGTCGGCCTGTCAGCGAGCCGGTGGAACACGAGCATGCTGAACGGCAGACCGGCGGTCATCATCAACTGAATGTGCGGTGTATGGGCGAAGGCGTACGGGCAGAACGCGAAGCAGATCGCCGCGACCGATGCAGCCCTCCGGTCGCCTGTGAGATACCGGACCAGGTAGTAGGCGCCGCTCGCGCTGAGCACGAACGACAGGAGGAACACGAAATTGTGCGCGGCGTAGGGATTCCGGGTGGCCCAATACACCGGAATCGCCAGGAGACCTGAGCCGAGATTGCTCTCGGAGTACGCGAGCGTCCAGCGGTGGGGGTAGAAGATGTTGGCGTCGAACACGTGCAGCGGGTCGACCACGAGGGTTCGCGCCACCCAGGCGACGTTCCAGATTGAGAATTGCCCGTCCGTGTTGTCCGTACGACCGAGAGTCCCCAGATGAAAGGCCAGTGGGAATGTCAGAAAGACGGTCAGCGCAGCAGACCCGGCGACGACGGCAGTCAGCTCGCGCCAGTCGCGCCACGACCACCCTTTCGGCGAGCCCTGATCTCCGGCCGGTACCTCCACCAGACTCAATTCTCCACGACGACGCCGGCTGGTAGGGCATCCAGGAAATGCCAATCGACAAGCAGCCCGAGCTCGCGGTCATCGGCCAGGCCGAGGCTGCGCGGGCGCAGCGTGCGACTGACCCACGTCTCGAGCATCACGCGTGGGTGGCCGTCCGGCACCTTGAAGTAGCGCGTGACCTGATCCAGCGACGAAAGTTGCGCGCGGACGAGAAGGTGGCGATCCGCCCACACTCTGGCATCCACCGGCTCGCGTACGAAGTTCAACCGCTCGACCCAGATCGTCACTTGCAGCCACCTCCGATCGGAAGGTGTGGGAAGCACGACGACGGCCTGCTTGGACGCCCACCGGAACGTTTCGCCTTCCCGCGGCGGATAGAAGCCGTAGGTGAAATCGAGGTCCGCGGCGGCGGCGCGAACCGGAGGCCGCAGGTCGGTCCAGCCGGCGTAGGCGGTCGCGGCGCAATACCCGAGCACCGCCAGCCACACGACGAGCCACCACGCAGGTCCGGCGACCCGCCGCCGGAGCGCGTGCCAGTCTTCCGGTTCGAGCAGCGCGAGAAACCAGAATGCCAGGGCCCAGAACGTGAACACCACTGCCACGTCCTGGCCGGGCGTACCCAAAAGCGAGATGAGTCCGAACCCGCTCAGCACGCCGCGGAGCACTCCCGTCGTGAGCGGTCGTCCCCTCTTCGCGCGGCCGACGGTCAGCCCCCACAGAAGCCAGGCCACCCAGAGCATCCAGCCGAGGCTGCCGATGACGCCGAGCTCCGCCAGTTCGTGCCTGAACCAGTTCTGCGCGTTGTCGGGAGCCATGATCCGGTGGAGAACCTTCCAGGCGTAGGTCGGCAACAGCGTGTGGAACGCACTGACGCCGATCCCGATGAGCGGGAACTCGCGCACGACGGCCAACGACACCGTGCCGTAGCCGTCACGGCTCTGCAGCTTGGATGCGGCGTCCGACACCCATTCGAGCGACCATCTCGGCGCGAAGGCGGCCGCGCGTGTAATCGGACCGACGACAACGCTCCGCCGCGCCGCCATCCCGCCGGCTACGGCGAGGAGAACCGCCACGCCGACGACCGCCGCCAGCCGAACGACACGTCGAGAATCATTCGAACGCACGTACCAGCTCACGATGATCACCACCGCCAGAACCGATATGGCGAGCGACGATCTCGATCCGGACGCCCAGACGGCGAGCCACGACATGGGCAACGCCGCCACGCCTGCCGAGCGGCGCCACCCCGACCAGCGCTCGATCGCGATGGCGAAGATCACCGGACCCCACATCGCAGAGATCACGCCGAATGGGTTCGCGTCGCTGAGCGTGCCTCTCGCTCGGTTCATCATGCCAAAGATGCTCACGTTCAGAAACGTGACGTCCACGAACATCTGGTACATGGCGACGGAGCTGGCGATGAGCCAGCCGGCCGCCATCGGCATCACGATCTGTCGCTCGTACGATGCGTGAGGATCTTCAGCCGGAAAGCTCGCAAACAGGGAATCCAGCCACAGGATTCCGAGGATCGTTGCCGCTGCGACCACGCCGACCCACCAGACGGAGCTGGGGTGAATTCGCGTCCAGTGGAAGTCCGACTCCCGCAGCACGACGATCGGCCACGTCGTGGCCACGACGAGCGCCCAGAATGCCAGGGGGAGCTTCAGCGCCGCGGGCATCGCCCAGCGCCGCATCGGCGTCGTCGCGAGGATCGCGGCGCAGAGCGGCGCCATCCAGATGACCCAGTCTCCAGGGGGAGCCACGCCGAGAGGAATGATAAAGATCGCGGGGACCAGATAGTACGAGGCCAGCAGCCCTTGTCTCACGATGACGGGATTGAACCGGGCGGCCGTCCACGCGACGACAAACGCAACGGGAACGGCCAACTGCAAAACCGGCAAGGCAAACGACAGCCCCCACGTCGCGCTCCAGATGGCTGCGATCAGCGACAGGAACAGGAGGGGCTTCGTACATTGTTCCAGCACGCTCGGCGATGCATTGGCGACCGCTGGCGGGTCGGGATGGCTGGCCGTCACAGGCGAAGGAGACGTTCAGCGCCGAACGCCGTGCCAGTTATCGCGAACGCCGACGGAGATCCGCGTCGCGGCGCGGCCCGCAGGACTCGGCTCTTTGCGCGAACGAGTGGCCGCCACATCCACTCACTTTACATCAGCCCGACGCGTCACCGGATTCCGCGATGCTGCGTGCCGTCGGGCGCGATGCCGCTCACCAGCCCGATTGTTTGCGCGACGAGTCGGAGACGATCGGCATCGAGCGGACCGTGCTCACAACGCTGACGACGAGCGCCGAACAATGCCGCCCAGAAGCGGCTGACGTGGAACCCGAGACGGAAGGCGGAGGACATCGAGCTGGTCAGCTCGATCTCGAAACGATCCGGGACGCGTCCCCCAGCATCTGCCGAAGGTGACGGGGACCGAGGACGCCTGGGTGCTGCCGCGGTGACGGGGCACTGGCAGGCACTGGTCGGGCACGGCGCGCGACACGTGGCGCGAGCTCGCGGAGATACCGGTCAACTGGAAAGGCGAGACGGTCGCGGTGACCGCGAGCTTCGGCGCTAGACTACACTTCTGAGCCCCGAGACCCAAGCCCCGAGCACCCGCGCGTACGCCGCGTGGGCTGCGGTCTGCCTGATCTGGGGCACGACGTATCTGGCGATCCGCATCTCGCTCGAAACGATTCCGCCGCTGCTGATGGCGGCCATGCGCTGGATCGCCGCCGGCGGGCTGCTGATGCTCCTGCTGGCGCTGCGCGGCGAGCATCTGCCCGCGCGCCGCGAGTGGCCCTCGCTCGCGATCCTCGGCATCCTCCTGCTGGGATTCGGCAACGGCGCCGTCGTGTGGGCGGAACAGACGGTGCCGAGCGGCCTCACCGCGGTCCTCGTCGCGACGTCGCCGTTCTGGATGGTCGGCATCGACGCGTCGATGGCGGACGGCGAAGCGCTCACGCTGCGCCGCCTGCTCGGCCTCGTCGTCGGCTTCGGCGGCATCGTAATGCTCGTGTGGCCGGAGATTCGTTTCGACGGCGGCGGCAGCGGGTTTCTCGGCGGCGTGATCGCCGCGCAGGTGGCGTGCCTCGGGTGGGCGGTGGGCTCGTCGTACGCGCGAAAGCGCGGGCGCGGCCATGCCTCGGGCGAGAACGTGCTCGCGACCGCGGCGTTCGAGATGCTGTTCGGTGGGATCGCGCTGCTGATCGTCTCGCTCGCGCTGCACGAGAGCTCGAGGCTGACGTTCACGCCGCGCACGGCGGGCGCGCTGCTGTATCTGATTTTCGTGGGCGCGATCGGCGGCTTCTCGGCCTACGCGTACGCACTCAAGCACCTGCCAGTCGCGACCGTGTCGCTCTACGCGTACGTGAACCCGATCATCGCGGTCGCGTTGGGTACCCTCGTCCTGAACGAGCCGTTCAGCGCGCGGATGCTGCTCGCGGCGCTGATCGTGTTGG
>JAYVYV010000529.1:0-2515 GCA_043783985.1 Acidobacteriota bacterium
TATGTCGCGCACAACGGCGAGATCAACACCGTCCGCGGCAACACCAACTGGATGCGCGCCCGCGAGGGCCTGCTGCGCTCGTCGTTGCTCGGCGACGACCTGAAGACGATCCTGCCGGTCATCCGCGAAGGCGGCAGCGACACGGCGACCTTCGACAACGTCCTCGAGTTGCTGGTGATGTCCGGCCGATCGCTGCCGCACGCGATCCTGATGATGATCCCGGAGCCGTGGTCGAGCCACGAGACGATGACGCCGGAGGTGAAGGCGTTCTACGAGTTCCATTCCTCGCTGATGGAACCGTGGGACGGACCCGCGTCGATCGCGTTCACCGATGGCTCGGTGATCGGCGCGGTCCTCGATCGCAACGGGCTCCGGCCGTCGCGCTACTACGTGACGAAGGACGGCCTCGTCATCCTCGCGTCCGAGGTCGGCGTGCTCGACCTCCCGGCCGAAGACATTCTGCTGAAGGAGCGGCTGCACCCAGGGCGCCTGTTCCTGGTGGACACGGTGCAGGGCCGCATCGTGTCCGACGACGAGGTCAAGCAGGAGCTCGCGGCGCAGCAGCCGTACGGGAAATGGCTGGCCGAATATCTGGTGGACATCGAGGATTTGCCCGCCGCGCCGCACCTTCCACCGTTCAGCCCCGAACGCATCCTCCAGCGTCAGCAACTGTTCGGCTGCACGCAGGAAGATCTCGCGATCCTGCTGACGCCGATGGCGCTGACCGGCGATGAACCGATTGGCTCGATGGGCACCGATACGTCGCTCGCGGTCCTGTCGGATCGCCCGCGCCTGCTCTACGACTATTTCAAGCAGCTCTTCGCCCAGGTCACGAACCCGCCGCTCGACGCCATCCGCGAGCAGCTGGTGACGACGATGGAGTCCACGGTCGGGCCGGAGGGGAATCTGCTGGAGCCGAGGCCCGAATCGTGCCGGCAGATCAAGATCAAGTACCCCATCATCGACAACGACCAGCTCGCGAAGCTGCGTTACGTCTACGAGCCCGCGTTCAAGTCGATCACGCTGCCAATCCTCTACGACGCGCGCAAGGGCGGCCCCGGCCTCGCCGCCGCGATGGAGCAATTGAAGAAGAGCGCCAGCGATGCGGTGGCTGCGGGCTACACCATCGTCATCCTGTCGGACCGCGGCGCGGATCGCGATCGCGCGCCAATCCCCAGCCTGCTGGCCACGGCCGGCGTCCACCACCATCTGGTCCTTCAGGGCACCCGCACGCAATGCGGACTCGTCGTCGAATCCGGCGACGCGCGCGAAGTGCACCATTGCGCGCTGCTGCTGTCGTACGGCGCCGGCGTGGTCAATCCGTATCTCGCGTTCGAAACGCTGGACGACATGATCCTGCGGCGGCAGCTGGTGAACGTGACGCACGACCAGGCCGTCATCAACTACATCCACGCGCTGAACAAGGGCATCCTGAAGGTGATGTCCAAGATGGGCATCTCCACGCTGCAGGGCTATTGCGGCGCGCAGATCTTCGAAGCGGTCGGCCTGGATCGCGCCTTCGTGGACCACTACTTCACGGGGACGGCATCGCGGATCCGCGGCATCGGCATCGACGTGGTCGCGGATGAAGTCCAGCGGCGGCACGCGCACGCCTATCCGTCGCGCGGCGGCGGATCGCTCCAGCTCGACACCGGCGGCGAGTATCAGTGGCGCCGGGACGGCGAGTATCACCTGTTCAATCCGGACACCGTGTTCAAGCTGCAGCACGCGACACGCAGCGGCCAGTACCGCGTGTTCAAGGAATACACGCGGCTGGTGGACGACCAGAACACGCGGCAGGCGACGCTGCGCGGCCTGCTCGAGTTCGCCACCGATGGCCAGTCGATTCCGATCGAGGACGTGGAATCGGTTGACAGCATCGTGAAGCGATTTGCCACCGGCGCGATGTCGTACGGATCGATCAGCCAGGAGGCGCACGAGACCCTGGCGATTGCGATGAACCGGATCGGCGGCAAGTCGAACACCGGCGAAGGCGGCGAGGACCCGGCGCGCCAGACGCGCGACCCGAACGGCGACTGGCGCCGCAGCGCCATCAAGCAGGTGGCGTCAGCGCGTTTCGGCGTCACGAGCGAGTACCTCGTGAACGCCGACGACCTGCAGATCAAGATGGCGCAGGGCGCGAAGCCAGGTGAGGGTGGCCAGCTGCCCGGCCACAAGGTCTATCCGTGGATTGCGAAGGTGCGCTATGCCACGCCAGGCGTCGGCCTGATCTCGCCGCCGCCGCATCACGACATCTACTCGATCGAGGATCTCGCCGAGCTGATCTACGACCTGAAGAACGCGAACCCGCGGGCGCGCATCTCGGTGAAGCTCGTCGCGGTGTCCGGCGTCGGCACCATCGCGGCGGGCGTTGCGAAGGCGCACGCCGACGTGATTCTGATCTCAGGGCACGACGGCGGCACCGGCGCGTCGCCGCTGACGAGCATCAAGCATGGCGGCGTGCCGTGGGAGCTCGGCCTCGCTGAAGCGCAACAGGTGCTGCTGATGAATGGCC
>JAYVYV010000530.1:0-6295 GCA_043783985.1 Acidobacteriota bacterium
GAGCACGTCGAGGGGTTCGCGCCGCAGGTCGCGTACGTGACTCACGGCGGCGGCGAAGAGCTCGAGGAAAAGCTCGTCGTGCGTCCGACGTCGGAAGCCATCATCGGGACGATGTACGCCAAATGGGTGCAGTCGTGGCGCGACCTGCCGATCCTCATCAACCAGTGGGCGAACGTCGTGCGCTGGGAGAAGGTGACGCGGCCGTTCCTGCGGACGACCGAGTTCCTGTGGCAGGAAGGGCACACCGCGCACGAGACGCACGAGGAAGCGGAAGCCGAGACGCTGATGATTCTCGACCTCTATGCGACCACGTCCGAGCGCGTGCTCGCCATGCCGGTGGTCAAAGGCCAGAAGAGCGAGAGCGAAAAATTCGCCGGCGCCTTGCGCACCTACTCGATCGAGGCGCTGATGGGCGACGGCCGCGCGCTTCAGGCCGGAACGTCGCACAACCTGGGGCAGAACTTCGCCAAGGCGTTCGAGATCACGTTCCAGGCGCGCGACAAGTCGGTGCAGCACGTGTGGGGGACGTCGTGGGGCGTGTCGACGCGGCTGGTGGGCGGCGTCATCATGACGCACGGCGACGACAGCGGCCTCGTCCTGCCTCCCAACGTCGCGCCGTACCAGGTGGTCATCGTGCCGATCGGCCGGGACAACTGGCGCGAGACCGTGCTGCCGCGCGCGAAGGAAATCCAGGCCGAGCTGGCCGCGGCCGGCATCCGCGTCACGCTCGACGACCGCGAGGAGCGTCCGGGCTGGAAGTTCGCCGAATGGGAGCTGCGCGGCGTGCCGCTGCGGCTGGAGATCGGGCCGAAAGACATCGAGAAGTCCGCCGTGCTGGTGGCGCGCCGTGACACGCGCGAGAAGCAGAGCCTCTCGATGGAGGGTCTGCCCGACCAACTGCGCGACCTGCTCGACGAGATTCAGCACAACCTGCTCCATCGCGCGCTCGCGTTCCGCGCCGACCACACGCAGCACGTCGCCACCTACGACGAGTTCAAACAGGTGCTGGAAGGCCGCCCGGGCTTCGTGATCGCGCCCTGGTGCGGCGCCATCGAGTGCGAAGCACAGATCAAGACGGACACCCAGGCGACGATTCGCAACATGCCCATCGGCGGCAGCGCGCCGTCGGGGCACTGCATCCGCTGCGAGAAGCCGGCGGCCGCCGAAGCCTGGTTCGCGAAGAGCTACTGAAAGGGCGGGCAGGTCGCGTAGGGCAGGTGGGGCAGGTAGGGCCGGTAGGGCGGGTTAGAGCAGGTAAGGCAGGTGGGTCGGGTGAGTGGCGCGGTCTTACCTACCAGCCCCACCCGCCCTATCCGCCTTACCCGCCCCACCCGGCCACACGTCGCGAAGCATCTGTGGCGAGCGCTTCTCGATCTTTTTGATCACCGCGTGCCGCCGCGTGAGCTTCTCGCGGGCGACGATGGTCGAGAAGGCGTCCGCGAGATGCGTGCGCCACCACGCGTCGCGCGCCCGCGCATGCGCCGCGGCGATCGGTTCCAGGCACGAGGCATCCCCAATCATCGACAGGGCGTTGAGGAACTCGACCGGCAGCGGCGCGGTGGCGGCGTCGAGCGACTCGCGCAGATCGTAGAGCCCCAGCCGGCTGCCGCGGCTCGCGAGGGCCACGTGCGCGGCCGCCCGCGTCAGCCGCCATTGGTCGCGCCCGGCCTTCGGCTCCGTCGTCTCGCGCTCGCGCACGCGCTCGACGACGTTCAACAGCAGCGGCAACGGGACGGCGTCCCCCGATCGGCTGACCGCGTGCCGCAGCGCGGCGGGATCGTCGGGCAGACCGCTCTCGGCCGCCCGGCTCACGAGCGCCGCGGGATCGTCGAGGCCGTCGGCGGCGCCTCGTCGGGTGAGCACGGCTTCCGCGCGGATCGTGTCGCTCGGATCGCCCGCAAGCGACGTCAGGATCGGCGCGATTGTCGCCGGCTCGAGCTCCCGGAGCGCTCGTAAGGCCGCCAGCCTCACCGTCTCGTGCCGCTGCGGATCGAGCAGGACGCTCGCGAGGCGATCGACCGCCCTGGCGCCGTGCGCACCGCGCAGGTGAGCCCGGGCGACGCCGGCCGCGGCCGCGCCGATGGCCGGGTCGTGGTCGGTGGCCAGCACCGCCAGCGCCGGCTCGAGCGCCCGCGCATCGCCGATGGCCTCGAGCGTCCGCCACGCGGACGCTCGCGCGTTCGCGTGTTCGCCGGACTCTGCCGCGGCGATGAGGCGCTCGACGGCGCGGGCGCCCATCAGGGTGAGCCGCGCCACGGCCGTCTCGCGCGTGACGGCTCTGCCCGCGCTGAGGTCGGCGATGAGCGCGCCGATTTGTTTGGAGGAGGAGGTCCGGATCGCCACTGGCGGAATCGTACAGGAAAAGGGCGAAGCGCTGACGACTGACGCGGGATTACGCCGACGCGTCCTTCGGCGCGCGTATGCGCTTCGGTCCGACGATCCAGGCGATGAGAATGCTCAGGAAGTAGAGTCCCACCATCGGCGCCGCGAAGATCGTCTGGGTCATCATGTCGCCGGTCGGCGTGACCACCGCCGCGACGACGAAGATGATCAGGAACGCGTACTTGAAGTTGCTGATCAGGAACCGCGCGGTGATCAGCTTCATTTTCGCGAGGAAGAACACCACGGTCGGCATCTGAAAGACGACGCCCATGCCGAGCAGCATCTTCGTGTAGAGCCCGAACACATCGTCGAGCTTCGGCATGAACGCGAGATCGGGGGTGTTGAAGCTGGCGAAGAACGCCATCATGAACGGGAACGCGATGTAGTGGTTGAACGCCGCGCCCGCCACGAACCCGATCGTGGTGAACAGCACGAACGGAATCGCGAGCCGCTTCTCGTTCGAGTACAGGCCCGGCGCGATGAACATCCAGACCTGGTACATGATGAGCGGCGAGGCGAGCACCACGCCCATGATCAGCGAGATCTGGATGTAGAGGGAGAACGCCTCCCCCGGCTCGGTGTAGATCATCTTCACGCCTGGCGGCAGCGCTCCGCGCGTTGGCGCCAGGATGAAGTCGACGATGCGGTTGATGAACGCGAAGCCGAGGACGACGCCGACGCCGATCGCGATCGCCGAGTTGACGATGCGCTTCCGGAGCTCGTCGAGATGCTCCAGGAACGACATCTTCCCGGCGCCCGGGTTGTCGTCCTCTTCGTCCGGAGGAATCGGGAGAGCCCCCGACTGGGGACTCGGGAACGGCACGAGGGCCATGACGCGCGCTTACGCGCTCTGGTCGACCTTCCGCACCGGCACCGTCTCTTCGGTGTGCGGAATCGCGGCGGCGGGCGCGGCCACCGGGCTCGCCGCGGGCTTCGAGGCTTCGATCGCCGAACGTTGCTCGTCGAGCCGGATTTCCTCTTCCAGCGTGTTCTTGAGCTCGTTCGACGCTTTCTTGAACTCGGCGATGCTCTTGCCGAGCGATCGGCCCAGCTCGGGCAGTTTGCGCGGTCCAAAGATGATGAGAGCGATCACGAAAATAATGATCAGCTCGGGCATTCCGATCGAACCAAACATATGACTCCTACTTTCCCCACACACCGAGGCGGTTCCGCGTCGTTATTATAGGAACGGGCCACCGCCGGGTCAAGCGATTCCGTCACTTCGAGATGCCCAGAAGTCGTTGCTCATAAGGAAGTTATCTGTTAGGCTACCAACCATGCGACGCTACCGCCCCCTTCCCGCCGTGGTCTTCGCGATTCTGGTGTCCGCTCTGGTCGGCGGATTGTTCGGACGCAGCGCGCTCGCGACCGACGACAGGGTTCCCGAACACTACCGCGCGTTCACCGCGGCGCTGAACGCGATCGAGACGAGCTACATCGACAAGGTCGATTCCGACAACCTTGTGTACGGCGCCGTGCGCGGCATGCTCGGCACGCTCGATCCGCATTCGAGCTTCTTCAGCCCGAAGGAATACGCGCAGATGCGTGAGCGGCAGGAAGGCCGCTACTACGGCATCGGCGTGTCGATTCAGGCGATCGACGGCGACATCACCGCGATGCAGGTGTTCGAGCAGTCGCCGGCGTACAAAAAAGGGATCCGGCGCGGCGATGTCATGGCCAATGTCGCCGGCGAGGACGCGAAGGGGTGGACCGTCGATCAGGCGATGCGCAAGCTGCGCGGCGCCAAGGGCACCACCGTCGATGTCGGCGTCAAGCGGCGCGGATATCCGGAGATGATCAAGTTCGCGCTGGTGCGCGACGAGGTCTACATCCCGACCGTCCCCGCCTATTTCATGATCGACGACACGACCGGCTACATCCGCATGCAGGACTTCGGGGAGAACACCGACCGCGACGTCAAGCACGCCCTCCACGATCTCTCCTCGAAGGGGATGAAGCGCCTGCTGTTCGACATCCGCTCCAACCCGGGCGGGCCGCTCGATCAGGCGATCAAGGTATCGAACGAGTTCCTGCCGAAAGGCAAGATGATCGTCTACACGCGGGGCCGCGTACCGAACTCGGATCAGGACTACCGCGCGACGGAAGACAGCGAGTTCACCGACATGCCGATCGTGGCGCTCGTCAACCGCAACAGCGCGAGCGCGGCGGAAATCGTTTCGGGCGCGCTCCAGGATCACGACCGCGCCTACATTGTCGGCGAGACGACGTTCGGCAAGGCGCTCGTCCAGTCGGTGTATCGCATCAGCGGCGGCGCAGGGCTGGCGCTCACCACGGCGCACTACTACACGCCGTCGGGACGCATCATCCAGCGTCCGTGGGACTCGAGCTTCGATGAATATCTCAGCTACACGCTGCGCGACCAGGACGCGAACAAGGCGCACAACCCCAGCGACCTGAAGCGGACCGACGCCGGCCGGCCGGTCTACGCCGGCGGGGGCATCGAACCCGACAAGCGCGTCTCCGGGCCGCTCGAAGGCTTCAACCCGGGCCGGTTCGGGCGCATGCTCGGTGCGCGCGGCGAGTTCGCCAACTACGCGCAGAAATACGCCGCCGAGGGCGATACGCGCGTGACGCAGGCGTCGACCAACCGCAAGCTGGTCACACGGAACTTCGTCGTGGACGACGCGATGGTGGCCGACTTCCGCCAGCAGTTGACGTCGGACAAGGTGAAGATCGACGATGAGGCGTTCGCGAAAGACGCCGAATACATCAAAGCGATGATCCGCTTCGAGATCGACAACGCCGTGTTCGGCATCGCCGACGCGCGGCGCCACCTGATTGGGGTCGATCCCCAAGCGCAGGCCGCGTTGACGATGTTCGGGGAGGCCCAGAAGCTGACCGAGCTCAGCAAGGGCGCCAAGACCAAGGCGAACCACTGAGGTCCGCCTCTCACCGTTGAGCGTTCGGCCTGGCTTGGGGCAAGCGACCACAATGAATGGGGTCGTAGTTTGCTCTTGCCCCTACAGCTAGGCCTTGTTAGACTGACGACCGTCTGGCCTCGGGGCCGCCTTCCGTCGTGCTGGAAGGCGAAAGTGGGCCTAAGAATCGGTCGTTTTGCCAGGTCGCATCCCAGCCAACCTACAGGTGCTTCGCGTCGTATTGCGGAATGCGGAATGCGGAATGCGCGCCCTTCGCGCGCAGGGTCCGGACTCCCAGTCCTCAATCCGCAATCCGCAATTCGGGTATGGGTGTCCTTAAATGCGTCTCGAACGCCTAGAGATCAACGGCTTCAAATCGTTTTCCGACCGCTCGGAGCTCGCCTTCGACAAAGGGGTCACCGCGATCGTCGGCCCCAACGGGTGCGGCAAGAGCAACGTCGCCGATGCGATCACGTGGGTGATGGGTGAGCAGAGCGCCAAGAGCCTTCGCGGCGACAAGATGGAAGACGTCATCTTCAACGGCAGCGACGCGCGCAAGCCGACCGCCGCCGCCGAAGTGCGCCTTCGGTTCAGCGGCTTCCTGAAAACGGTTAGCGGCCCGGCGTTTCCGGCCGAGCCAGGGCTGGAGCCGTCCGCCGGCCACGGCCACGGCCACGGCAACGGCCACGGCCATGGCAATGGCAATGGCCACGGCGGTAACGGTCATGGGCACGGCAGCGGCCACGGTTCCATCGGCGACGCCCTGGGCATCGACGAAATCATCCAGTCGGTCGCGCGCGAAGTCGAGGTCACGCGCCGTCTGTACCGCTCCGGCGAAAGCGAGTACCTGATCGACGGCGCGGTCTGCCGGCTGCGGGACGTCCACGATCTGCTGATGGACACGGGGCTGGGCGCGAAGAACTACTCGATCATCGAGCAGGGCAAGATCGGGATGATCCTCAGCACCAGGCCGACCGATCGGCGGCAGTTGATCGAGGAAGCGGCCGGCGTGACGAAGTACAAGGCGCGGCGGC
>JAYVYV010000531.1:0-2509 GCA_043783985.1 Acidobacteriota bacterium
TCCTCGTTCAAGCCGTTCGTGTACGCCGCAGCCCTCGAGGGCGGTATGACACCGGCGACGGTCGTCGATCACCTCGACGACCCCATCGCCACGGGACAGGGCAACTGGACCCCCGAAGACGAGCATTCCTCCTCGCCGGCGATGAGCCTGCGGACCGGTCTCCGGACGTCGAGCAATCGCGCGGCGGTGCGTCTGCTCCAGCAAGTGGGCATCCCGCGCGCCGTGCAGTACGCCAAGACGATGGGTGTGGGTGACATGCCGCGCGTACCCTCCCTCGCGCTGGGATCCGGCGAGGTCACCCTGCAGCAGATGACGGCGGCCTACGCGGCGTTCGCGAACCACGGTCTCGTTCCCGCCGCGACGCTGATTCGGCGCGTCGAGGACGTGGACGGCCAGGTGCTCTACCAGTCTCACGGGGCGCCGGTCCAGGCCATCAGCGACACGACCGCCTACCTGATGTCGACGATGCTGGCCGACGTGATCAACGCCGGCACCGGCGCCCGCGCGCGCTCTCTTGGGTTCACGCTCCCGGCGGCCGGAAAGACCGGCACGACCAACGACTTCAACGACGCGTGGTTCATCGGGTTCACCCCGAAGCTGGTGACCGGCGTGTGGGTCGGCTTCGATCAGCCCCGGACGATTCTGCCCAACGGGTTCGCGGCCGAGGTCGCCGTTCCTCTGTGGGCGAAGTTCATGAAGGCCGCGACTCGCAACGACAAGCCCGAGTGGTTGACCGCGCCTTCGGGGGTGACCACGGCGAAGGTCTGCCGCGTGTCGGGGCTGCTGGCGACCGACGGATGTCAGGATGTCGAGACCGTGGGCAAGAACGGCGAGATCGAACGCCGCTCGATGGTCTACACGGAGTACTTCGCGAGAGGCACCGAGCCGACGGCCTTCTGCGATCAGCATCCCACCGGCGCGATGCTGACCAGGCTCGCCGGGTTGTTCGGCTCCGGCGAGCAGCCGGCGCCGCCGCGGGTCGAAGGGACCGGCATCACGCCCGGCGCGACCGCGACCTCGGGCACGCTGCCGGAGGCGGAGGATGGGATGCCACAGCCGCCGAAGAAGAAGCGCGGTTTCTGGTCGCGTATCTTCCGCCACGAGGACAATCCCGACACGTTGACTACGCCTACGCCGGATGACGAACCGGCTCCGCCGAAGAAAAAGGGCGGCTAGCGCGTGATAGCATCCGACAATGCCCTTCAGGGACGTTGTCGGCCACGTCCGGCTGATTGAATTGCTGGCGCGCTCGGTCGCCGGCGGTACGCTTCCCCCCAGCCTTCTGTTTGCGGGTCCCGCCGGGATCGGCAAGCGCCTCACGGCTCTTGCCGTGGCGCAGGCGCTCAACTGTACACAGGGTTCGGCGTTCAGGGCTCAGTGTTCAGGGTCCCTTCACGGTTCCGATTTCGCGGTTCCGGGTTCAGGGCTCGACGCGTGCGGCACGTGTGCGGCCTGCGCGCGCATCGCGCGCGGCGTGCATCCCGACGTCCTCTTCGTCGTGCCCGGCGACAGCGGCGCCATCAAGATCGATCAGGTGCGCGACATCGTCGATCGCGCGCAGTACAAGCCGTTCGAAGGGCGGCGCCGCGTGGTCATCGTCGACGACGCGGACGCCCTCGTCCACCCCGCCCAAAATGCGCTGCTCAAGACGCTCGAGGAGCCGACGCCGTCATCGGTGTTCATCCTCGTCACCGCCCGTCCCGACATGTTGCTTCCGACGGTCCTGTCGCGCTGTCCCCAGCTCCGGTTCCGGCCGTTGTCGGCGGCCGACATCGCAACGGCCCTGATGGCGCGCGGACACAACGAAGCCGAAGCGCGGGCCGTGGCGGCGACGGCGGACGGCAGCCTGGGCCTGGCACTGCAGGCGAGCGCGGGCGATCTCGTGGAGTCGCGCGACCTCGCGCAGCGCGTGCTGGCGCAGGCTGCGGCCCAGCACGATCCCGCCCGGCGGATCGACGGCGCGAAAGAGCTGCTGACCAAGGCCTCGGGCGGCGCCACCGAGCGCGACCAGCTCGCGACGCATTTGCGCGCGATGGCGGTACTGCTCCGCGACGTGGAAGTGCTGGCCACCGGCGCGGACGAGCGCACGCTCGCCAACGCGGACGTCCGCCCCGCGCTGGAACGTCTGACCCAGACGTACCACGGCGAGCGCGGCACGCGCGCGTTCGCGGCGGTCGATCGCGCCCTGTTCGCGCTCACACGAAACGCGGGCGTCAAGCTCGTGGCCGACTGGCTGGTGCTGCAGCTGTGAGCGACCCGGTCCGCGTACCCCTGGTCGCCGTGAAGCTCACGACGGTGGGGCGCGCCCAGACGTATCTGCTGGGCGGCGATCCGATGCAGGCGCCGCCGCGGACCGGCGATCGCGTGGTCGTGCAGACCGAGGGCGGTCCTGCGGTGGGGACGGTGGTCCGCGCGATCCCGCAACTCGACGCGAAGCGGCGTCCCGCGGACGATTCGCCGCAGCGCGTCGTCCGCGTCGCGACGAAGGAAGACATCGTCGCCAGGCTGA
>JAYVYV010000532.1:0-6278 GCA_043783985.1 Acidobacteriota bacterium
ATCTCGGTGCGGCGCCGCAGCGGCGGAGGCGAGCCGCAGTATGCGATCGTCCATCCACTCAGCACCGAGATTTACTACATCATCGACGGCGCCGGATCGCTCGTCACCGGCGGCACGCTCGAGCTGCCGCTGGCGCCGTCGCCGGATCCCGACGTCGTGCGCAGTAAGGCGATCAAGGACGGCACGACGAGGACGGTCGCCAAGGGCGACGTGATTGTCGTTCCGCCCGGCACGCCGCACTGGTTCAACGCCATCGGGGGCACGATCACGTACCTCGAGAGCCGTGTCCGGGTGAAATGAAGCCGATGAGCAGAGCGATCGGGGTCGCGAGGTCGCCAGAACACGAAGACGCCTGCTGCTGATGGCCGGGCTGGCGGCGACGGCAGTGGCAGGCTGGCGGGTGGTCGTGCGCTGGCCGGGATCGTTTGCCGCCGGTCTGGTCGGCGGGGCGCTTGTCGGGGGCGTCCTCGCCTTGCCGGTGCTTCTGCCGTACATCCGCCTCGGTGCGGAAGGCGTCCGCCGTCCGCTCGAGCAGGCGGCGCAGTTCTCGGCGACGCTGACCGGCTATCTGGTGTCGACGAGCCGAATACACGCGCCATGGGGACGTCATTTCTTCACCAGCGACGTGAACGTGTTCTTTCCGGGCGTCTGCGCGATCGTGCTCGCGTCCGTGGGTCTCTGGGATGCCGTGACATCCGGCGGCGCCGCGCGGCGCCGCGCCCTCACGCTGGCCGCTCTGGCCGTTGTCGGCCTCGTGTTGTCGCTCGGCCCCGCGACGCCGATTTACGCCGTGCTGTATCGGCTCGTGCGATTGTTCAGATGAAGAAGGAGGGCGTCACGCACGTGATGGTCCACCTCGAGCGATTTGGGCCCGAGGCGGGCGAGGTGCTTCAGGTTTACTTCTCGTTGATCGGCTCGATCCCCAGCCGCTGCGCGAGCTGATTGAAGCGCGGCAGGTAGGTGCCGAGCACGCGCTGGAGGCGATCGGTCTCCGCCTTCAGCTCCGCCTGCAGGTCGTTGAAGATCGGCTCGGCGTTGCCCACCGGCCGACCCTCGCCGGTGCCGACGACCCGCAGCAGGGAGGCGAGGCGGTTGTTGGTCTTGATCGGGAAGTTCAGCGGATCCTGATTGCTCTGGTTCCGCACCTGGTACACATCTTCCTCGACCGCCTGCATCTCCCTGGCGAACTGCTCGGCGATCGCCTTCACGTCCGCGCTGTTGGACTTGTCGATGCGGTCCTTCAGCTGCGTCTTGATCCGCCGGATCTGGATGATCGCGTTGTTCGCCTCGTTGACCTTGTCGCGGATGCGGCTCGCGAGCTCGAACTGCGCGCGTATGTCGGCGTCGCTGACGTTGTAGAGCGGATGCTTCTTCACGGCGATCGGCTGCGTGAATGTCTCGCCGTCAACCGTCAACCTCGCCTGATACGTTCCCGGCAGCGCGAGCGGACCGTTGGTCGTCGCGCCCCAGAGCACCATCCCCTGGAACGGCGTCACCGGCGCGTGCTGCAGATCCCAGGTGAAATGATGGACGCCGGCGACCAGCGGCACGGTCGGCGGCCCCCCGCGCCCGCCGCCCTCGTCGTCGTCGGCCGGCGGATCCGCGTTCGGCGCCGGCACGTCGGTCGCCGCCGCAGCGTGAGAACCCTGCGCACCTTGAGAACCCCGAGCACCTTGAGAACCAGGAGCACCCTGAGAACCCTGCGCACCTTGAGAACCCCGAGCACCCTGTGCAGCTTGAGCACCCTGCGCACCCCTTCCCGTGTCCGGCGCCGCCCCGTTGAACGTGCGGATCACCTGGCCGCCCTCGTCGAGGATCTCGAGCGTCAGCTTCTGCGCCGGCTTTTTCAGCCAGTAGGTGATCTTCGCCGGATACGCTGAGCGCGTGGCGTCGGACGGCTTGAAGAGATACGCGCTCGGCGCGGCGGTCGCCGTTGCGCCGTACTGCCGCAGCGGTGCGACGTCGTCGAGGATATAGAAGCCGCGGCCATGCGTCGCGATCGCGACGTCGCCGGCTTCGACCCAGATGTCCGAGACCTGCGTGTCCGGAAGGCCGTCCTTCAGCGCCTGCCAGTGGTCGCCGTCGTCGAAGGAGAGGTAGAAACCGTGCTGGGTGCCGGCGTAGAGGAGGCCGCGCCGCGCCGGATCCTCGCGGACGACGTGCGTGAAGTCGCCGGGCGGGATGCCGGCGACGATCTTCGTCCACGTCCGTCCGAAGTCGTGCGTGCGAAACAGGTACGGCGCGAAATCGTTGAGCAGCGGTTTCTTCACCGCGACGTACGCGGTGCCGGGGTCGCGCGACGAGGCGTCGATCTGGCTGACGCGGCCGAGATCGGGCATGTCCTTCGGGGTGATGTTCACCCAGGTCTTGCCGCCGTCGCGCGTGAGATGCACGAGCCCGTCGTCGGATCCCGCCCAGATGACGTTGACGTCGGTCCTGCCGGGCGCGAGCGCGAACACGGTCGCGTAGATCTCAGGGCTGTTCATGTCGTGCGTGATCGGCCCGCCCGAATCCTGCATCGTGTTCGGATCGTGGCGGGTGAGATCGCCGCTGATTTTCTCCCACGTCTGTCCCTGGTTCGTGGTCTTCCACACGTGCTGCGAGGATGTGTAGAGGACGGTCGGGTCCACCGGAGAAAAGACGATCGGGAACGTCCATTGCCACCGTTCGACGACGGACGCGGAGTTCTCGCCGGAGAAGAAGCGCGGGTACGGGTTCACTTCGCGCAGCTCGCCGGTGCGCCGGTTGAGGCGCGTGATGAAGTTGCCGTTGTTCGAGCCGGAGAAGAACACGTCCACGTCCTTCGGATCGGGCGCGATGTAGCCGTCCTCGTTGCCGCCGACCGGATAGAACGCCTCGACCTGCCGCTGGCCGCCGCGGCCCGGCAGGCCGTTCGTGCTCGGCACACACAGCGTGCTGTTGTCCTGCTGCGCGCCGCACAGGTGGTAGGGCACATGTTTGGTCGTGATCACGTGGTAGAACTGCTCGGTCGGGAATTCCTGACCCGACCAGCTGCGCTGCTGACCCGCGCCGACATTGAACGTCACCGCGCCGCCGCCGTCGTTGCCGAGCACCACATGCTGCGGATCGTCGGGATCGATCCACAGATCGTGGTGATCGCCGTGCGTACCGCGACCCATGCTCGCGAACGTCTTGCCGGCGTCGGTCGAGCGAAACGCGCTCGTGTTCAGCGCGTAGACGACGTCCTTGTCGTGGTGATCGGCGAAGACGTGCGTGTAGTAGAACGCGCGCTGGCGGATGTTACGCCCCTCGTTCACCAGCTTCCACGTCGCGCCCGCATCGTCGGAGGTGTAGAGGCCGCCCTTGTCGTTCTCGACGAGCGCGTAGACCCGGTTGGAGTCGGCGGCGGTGAGCGCGATGCCGATCTTCCCGATGAGGCCGGTCGGCAGGCCGGGGTTGCGCGTGATCTCGGTCCAGGTCTCGCCGGCGTCGGTCGATTTGAAGAAGCCGCTGCCGGGCCCGCCGCTCGACATCTGATACTCCAGGCGATACGCCTCCCACAAGGCCGCATACATCACGTTGGGGTTCTTGCGGTCGATCTCGACGTCAATCGCGCCGGTCCTGCCGTCGCGAAACAGCTTCCGCTGCCACGTCCTGCCGCCGTCGGTGCTCTTGTAGAGACCGCGCTCGTCGCTGGCCGTGCCGTAGCGCCCGAAGTCGGCGACGAACACGGTGTCGGGATTGGCCGGGTGGATGCGGATCTTCGAGATGGCGTCGGAGTTCGTGAAGCCCACGTGGGTCCATGTTTTGCCGGCGTCAACCGACTTGTAGACGCCGTCGCCGCCCATGATGTTGCCGCGGATGCACGCTTCGCCCATGCCGATGTAGAGGACGTCGGGGTTCGATTCGGAGACGGCGACTGCCCCGACGGAGGCGCTGGTGATCTGGCCGTCGGTCACCGGCGCCCATTTCGCGCCGCCGTCGGTCGTCTTCCAGAGACCGCCGCCCACTGCGCCGAAGTACGCCTCCCTCGGGCGCCCTTTCACGCCCGAGACGGCGATCGACCGGCCGCCGCGATCCGGTCCGACGCTGCGCCATTTGAACGCGCTGACGAAGGCGGGATCGAGGGGGCCGTCGGCCGCCGATTGGGCCGCGAGCCCGGGTCGTCCGCCGGAATTCCACCCCGCCGCCAGGAGCAGGGCGGCGCACGCCAACAACGGGCGAAGCCTGGACAAGTCGATCATGACGCGCAGCCCCCTCGGAAAAGAGACGAGTTTAGCACTGCCCGGGCTGCCGTTCGTGGTGACATCCGCGGTGACGTACACTCATCGGGTTGAGAACAGTCCTGACGAAGGTGATCGTGGCGCTCGCCCTGCTCGGGGGACTCGGATGGCTGTTCGTGCGCTCCGCGCAGAACGTGCGGTCGGAGCCGTACGAGATCGCGCGCGGCCGCCTCGCGGGATGGACGCTCGCGATCGAGCCAGCATCGAATTCATCCGGCGTGCTGCTCGGTCTGCAGCCGGACAAGGAAACGGCGGCGACGCTGTTCGGCCAGGTGTTTTCGCGCAGCGGGGAGAGCTTGAGCGGGCCGGTGCCGGCGGCGATGCCGATCGTCCTGCAGCGCGAGTTCGATCGCGCGCGGGCCGGCACGCTGACGCCGGAGGCGCTGCTGGCGTCCGCGCGTGCTGCCGGCCTGGAGTCGTCCTCGTTCGAGCCGCGGTGCATGGCGCACCGGCGCATCAGTGAGCCGGGGATCACGCGGCAGGTCTTCTTCATCCGTTTCGACTGGCCGGCGTTCGGCGCGTTCCGTCAGGCGATGGCGCAGCAGATGCGGGCGTCGGGCGGCAGCGGCGTCGAGCCCGCCGCGCTGTCGCCGGTGCTGATCGTCGCCGGGTCCGACGCCGCGTTCGGCCGCTGGCTGCCGCTGGGTGCAGAAAATGCCAACGACTGCCTTGCCCCTATGGCGATAAAGTGAATGCCCACGGTATCCGACACCAAACTCCGACACTAAACTCCGACACCAAACTCCGACACCCTGAACTCCGACACCCTGAACGCCCTGAACTCCGACACCGCGTCCGTTCGTTCATCCGCTGACCTGATGATCAAATCCACCTTCAAACTGCTGCTCGCGCTCTTCTTCGTCGGGGCGGGAATCAACCACTTCCTGAAGACCGGCTTCTACCTGCGCATGATGCCGCCCTGGGTGCCATTCCCGCTCGCGATGGTGCGGGCGAGCGGCGTAGCCGAGATCGTCCTCGGCCTCCTCCTGCTGATTCCGCAATGGTCCGCGCTCGCCGCCTGGGGACTGATCGTCCTGCTCATCGCCGTGTTTCCGGCCAACCTGCAGATGGCGCTTCATCCCGAGACGTTCCCGGAATTCTCGCCGCGGGCGCTGTGGCTGCGGCTGCCGCTCCAGGCCGTGCTGATCGCCTGGGCCTACTGGTACGCCGGAAAAAATGGTGACGGACGCTGAGCCCGAAGCGGGGAACCCGGACGCGACCGTTGCTGCTCCCGGTGTTCCTCGACGCCATCCAGACTCAGGCGTGTGGCGTCGGCCCGCCGAGAGCCTGGTTCGCTAGACACTGATCGTGCCTTCGATCCGCCGATCGGGCACGAGCCACATCAGCGCGACGAAGACGTAGATGCCACCGGCGATCAGCTGGTGGACGAAGGCCAGCGGGATCGCGGCGAGGTAGAGCACCGCCGAGACCTTGCCCTTGGCGTCGCTGCCGACCGCGGCGGCCAGGCGCGGGTTGCCGACGCGGAGCAGCCGGACCTGCAGGATTAGGAACGCGATCCCGGCCATGAACAGGACGCCGCCGTAGACCGCCGTGGGCAGCGCGGCGAAATGGGTTTCGCCCATCCAGCCGGTGACGAACGGCACGAGCGACAGCCAGAAGAGCAGGTGCAGGTTGGCCCACATCACGGCCCCGTTGATGCGATCGGACGCGTGCAACAGGTGGTGGTGGTTGTTCCAGTAGATGCCAAGGAACACGTAGCTCAGGACGTAGGTCAGGAACAAGGGCACGAGGGTCCGCAACGCGCCCCAATCGCCGCCGTGCGGCGCCTTCAGTTCCAGGACCATGATCGTGATGATCACGGCGAAGACGCCGTCGCTGAACGCTTCGAGCCGCCCTTTGCTCATGGCCACACTATAATCGCGGCACCTAGGAGCGTGTCCGAGAAGTGTGAACACGCTCCTACTCGGAGCCCGTGAGCCGTTACTCAGACGGGCTCCGAGCCGGAGGGATGCATGAAGATTGCCTCGCTCGCCCTGCTCCTCGCGTTCCAGACGCTCAGCCTGTCCGCGGCCC
>JAYVYV010000533.1:0-6265 GCA_043783985.1 Acidobacteriota bacterium
TCCTGAAGCGGCCACCAGCGGACCTTCACCTTGCCGACGATGTACCGTTTCGGCACGGAGCCCCAGGCGCGGCTGTCGGAGCTGTTGTTCCGGTGGTCGCCCATCACGAAGTAGTAGCCCTGCTGGATGACCTGCGGGCCCCAGTCGTCGTGGCTGCGGAACTCCACAGGGACGTAGTCGTCGCGCAGCGGCACGTCGTTGACGTACACGCGGCCGTCCACAATCCGCACGGTCTCGCCCTCGCGTGCAATCACGCGCTTCACGAACATCTTCTCGGGGTTCAGCGGGTAGTAGAGCATCACGATGTCGTCGGGCCGCGGCTCGCCGATTTCGTACACCAGTTTGTTGACGATCAGCCGATCGCGATCCTCGAGCGTCGGCGCCATGCTCATGCCGTCCACGCGCGCGACCTGAAACAGGAAAGTTACGATTAACGTCGCGTACACGGCCGCGGATACCAGCGTCTGCAGCCCGGCGACGATCTCGCTGCCCATCCGTTTCCACGCCCCGAGCGGGGCGGGCGGCGGCACCTGCACCGGCGGCGGCGCGGCGGGCATGAAGCCACCGGCCGGCGGAAACGGCTCGTACGTGTGGTCGGAGGTTTCGAGGTGTTCACTCATATATCGCGCTGGTCGACGTCCAGAATAGCACGGAGATGGTAATCGCCGCCTCACCTCGGTATGCGGTAGGTCACCAGCCCTGTCCGCGATTCGAAATCAGTGCGGCCAGCCCCGTCTACGGAGGACATTTGATGAAGCGCTTCGCTTGTGTTGCGGCTGTGTGTCTCGCGTCCACCCTCGGTCCCCGCGCGGCGTCTGCGCAGGTGCAGGCCACGTCCACGCCGTCCGATCCGACCCTGTCGGTCGAGCTCAACTTCGGGCCGACCCTGGGCCACAAGTCGGGCACGTTCGTCGGCGGCGAAGCCTCGCTGCGACTGAGCGACGATCTCGACGTCGTCATCGAGGCCAGCCACATGGGCAACGTCGGGACGACGGACCTGGACGACCGCGCGGCGATCATCGCGGACTTCCTCGGCGGCACCGCCGCGACGGCGTTCAAGGTGAACCACGGCGCTGCGGGATTGCGCTACAACTTCACGCTGTCTCCCATGGTGCACCCCTACGTGCTGGGCGCCGTCGGCATCGCGCAGGTGAAGACGGCTGTCGAGTTCAGCGTGAACGGGACCGCGGTCGATCCGGCGACCGGAACGTCCAGCTTGGTGCCGATCTGTCGGGCACGGCCAACAAGCCGATCCTCGTGTTCGGGTTCGGCGTGCACGTGCCGTTCAAGACACGGTTCTTCGGGGATCTCGGATATCGCTACGGTCACATCCTTCCCAAGACCGACAACTTAGAAACCGACAAGGCCATCCCCACGCAGCGCGTGGTTCTCGGCGTCGGCGTCCGCTCCTAACCCCAGGTCGTTCCGGACGGGCTGCTGGCCAGGAGGGTCCGCCTTCGGCCGCCAGCTCCGCCCGGTCCTCCAGCCGGCCGCGTTCAATCCCGTAGCAGAAGCGTCCGCGGTCGGTCTCGCGCGCCTCCCGCGCCCGCCGCGGATCTCGCGTGCGACGCGCCCGCGCAGTTTCCCACCACAGCCGTGGTGAGGGACTGCGGATTGCTTAGGCAACTGTGTTCGATTGCTGTTGAACCATTTTCCGAAGAGGTGCTGGACATGCCGACGATGGATTCGCTGGAAGATCTGCTGAAAGACGAGATCAAGGACATCTACGACGCCGAGAAGCAGCTGACCAAGGCGCTCCCCAAACTGATAAAAAAGGCTACGGCCGGCGATTTGAAGACTGCGCTGAGCGCTCACCTGAAAGAAACCCAGAAGCACGTCTCCAGGGTCGAGGAAGTGTTCAGGTTGATGCAGATGCCGGTGCGCGGGAAGAAGTGCGAAGGGATGCAGCACCTGATCGCGGAAGGCAGCGAGATGATCGGCGAGTGTGAAGAAGACGCGACGCGCGACGCGCTGATCATCGCGGCGGCGCAGAAGTGCGAACACTACGAGATCGCCAGCTACGGCACGATCCGGGTCTGGGCGAACCTGCTGAACCATAACGACGTCGGGTCGCTGTTCGAGGAAACACTGGAGGAAGAGAAGACCGCCGACCTGAAGTTGACCAACATCGCCGAGAGTTTCATCAACGAGGAGGCGGCGGAAGAGGGCGGCGCTGCCGAGTTCAAGCGGGTGTCGGCGCGCTCACGGCGTCCGATGGCCGCAGACCGAAAAGGGAAGAGGTAATCTTTACTTCCCTTGTGTCCTGGAGTGGACGGGCGGGCGTCGGCAATCGCCGGCGCCTCGCCAGCTGAAGCGAGAAATGCCCGCCGATTAGCGATTTTACTGGCCTTCCGTTCGATCTCGGCGGTCTACCTTTTGCAACCAGATGTCTTTGTGACTCAGCATGCCGATATCCTGGTTGCCGACGACGACGAGATAAGCGTCCGATTCCTGAAGCGGCTGCTCAGCCGCGAGGGTCACAACGTATCAGTGGTCCAGACCATTGACGCGGCTCTGGAGGCCTGCGCTCATGAGGTGCCGGACCTGGTGCTGGTTGATCTCGTGGAGCCGCGGGGGCACGGCTTCGAGCTGTGCCGAAAGCTGAAAAATCAGAGTGTCACCAGGTTCGTGCCGGTGGTGATCGTCACCGCCCAGTCGGATCGGTGCGATCGTCTCAAAGGGATCGAGGCCGGCTGTGACGACTTTCTCATCAAGCCATTCGACTCGGCGGAGCTGCACGCGCGCATCCAGTCGTTGGTCCGCCTCAAGCGCTACACCGACGACCTCGAGTCGGCGGAGTCGGTGATCATGGGCATGGGGGCGACCATCGAAGCGCGCGATCCGTCGACCAACGGTCACTGTCAGCGGCTCGCGAATTACGCGACCCGGCTCGGGCACTCGCTGAATTTGGACGAGACCGACCTGGAGGCGCTCGAGCGGGGAGGGTTCCTGCACGACATCGGGAAGATTGCCGTTCCCGACTCGGTCCTCCTGAAAGGCGGTCAGCTCGACTCGTACGAGTCGCGCGTGATGCGCAAGCACCCGATCGTGGGCGACAACCTGTGCGCGGGTCTCCGGTCGCTCAACAAGGTGCGCCCGATCGTCCGCCACCATCACGAGCGGCTGGACGGGACCGGCTATCCCGACGGCCTGCGCAACGGCGAGGTCCCTCTCCTCGCGCAGATTATCGGCGTCGTCGACGTGTTCGACGCGCTGACGACCGACCGGCCGTATCGCGCCGCGTGCTCTGCCGACGACGCGTTTCAGGTGCTGAACGATGAATCGGCCAAGGGTTGGCGCGACCGCGTCCTCGTGGACGCGTTCGTGAATGTCGTCACGGCCCCTCCTGCGTGAGCTGAGAGGACGCAAGCAGGCGATCGCCATCGGGTTGAGCGAGGAGCGTAGAGCCGGCGCGAAAGTCCCCCGAAAGCGCAAAACGTCCGCGTTCCTGAACCTCCTCGGGCTGAACCACGTCAATAGTGGTACTATCGACCGGTCCCCAACCGGTTCCACCCGCAGAGGAGTTTATGACTCGCACCCGGATTGCCGTAGCCTTGGCCGGCCTCATCGCAATGACGGCGTCCGCGGGCGCCCAGCCCTCCGCCGCTCCCACATTCAGCAAGGACGTCGCGCCGATTCTCTACACGAATTGCACGAGCTGCCATCGCCCCGGCGAGATCGGTCCGATGGCGCTCGTTTCCTTCACCGAGGCGCGCCCGTGGGCGAAATCGATCGCGACCCGCGTCTCCAACGGGACGATGCCGCCGTGGCACGCGGATCCGGCGCACGGCGAGTTCCTCAACGATCGCCGGTTGAGCGACGCGGATCGCGATACCATCGTGAAGTGGGCCGCCGCCGGCGCGCCGGAAGGCGACCGCGCCCAGCTCCCCGCGCTGCCGGTGTACGCCGACGGCTGGCAGATGGGGCAGCCCGACACCGTGTACGCGATGCAGGAGGACTACCCGATTCCTGCGAGCGGCACGATCGAATACAAGAACTTCGAGGTCCCGACCAACCTCACCGAGGATCGGTGGGCGCAGGCCATCGAAGTCCGTCCGGGTAACCGCGCGGTCGTGCACCACGTGATCGTTTACATGATCGATCCCAAGGCGGCGTCGCACGGGCCGCAGCCCTTCACGTTCGCCGCCGGCATGCGCCGTCCCGCCGAAGCGCCGAAGACCGAGCGCGGCGCCGAGGCGAACGACCGGCCGATGAAGCACCAGCCGACGGGGTGGTTGACCGGCTTCGCGCCGGGACAGTCGGTGCGGGTCTACCAACCCGGAACGGCTCTGCGCGTTCCCGCCGGCACGACCCTGATCGTGTCGCTGCATTACACGGCGAACGGCAAGGAAACCACCGATCGGACCCGCATCGGGATCAAGTGGGCGAACGAGGCGCCGAAAACCGCCGTCGACGTGGCGACGCTGCAGAACGCCAACTTCGTGCTGCCGGCGGGCTCGTCCGACACGCGCGTCGACGCCGAGCTCACGCTGAAGGAGGACATGACGATCTGGAGCATCCTCCCGCACACGCACATGCGCGGCAAGAAGTGGGAAGTCACCGCCGTCTACCCGGACGGCCGATCCGATCTGATTCTCAACGTCCCGAAGTACGACTTCAACTGGCAGACCGACTACATCTTCAAGCAGCCGTTGCATCTGCCCAAGGGCGCCAAAATCCACACCACGGCCTGGTACGACAACTCGACGGCCAACAAGGCGAACCCCGATCCGAAGAAAGACGTGTATTGGGGCGACCAGACGTGGGAAGAGATGCAGTTCACGGCGATCACGTTCAGCACCGACAACACGCCAGCCAAGACGACCGGCGGAGGCCAGAAACAATGAGTGATGCGAGAGTGACATCCGGGTTCGGCGCCGTGGCGGCGCTTGCGCTGTGCGCGGCGGCGGCCGCCGCGGTGACGGCGTCGGCAGCCGGGCAGGCCGGCAATCCGAAGACGCCGCCCACCTTCAACAAAGAGGTCGCGCCGATCCTCTTCAAGAACTGCACGAACTGTCACCGGCCGGGCGAGATCGCCCCGATGTCGCTGCTGACGTTCACGGACGCACGTCCGTGGGCGAAATCGATCGCGACGCAGGTGAGCAAAGGCGCGATGCCCCCGTGGCACGCCGATCCGGCGCACGGCGAGTTCCTGAACGATCGCCGGCTGAGCGCCGCCGACCGGACGACCCTCGTGGCGTGGGCGAGCGGCGGCGCGCCGGAAGGCAAGCCGGGCGATCTGCCGGCGCCGCCGACCTACGAGAGCGGCTGGACGATCGGCACGCCCGACGCGGTCTTCGCGATGAACGAGGACTACCCGATTCCGGCGGCGGGCGAGATTCCGTATCAGTTCCTCGAGATCGAGACCAAGCTCACGGAAGACAAGTGGGTGCAGGCCTTCGAGGTGAAAGCGGGCGATCCCAAAGCCCTCCATCACGTCATCGTCTACGCGCGGCCGCCTGCTGTAGCGCCTGCCGCGCGCCCCGCGGCGCCGGCAGCGGGGGCGCCGGCCGCCGCCCGCGGTGCTCAGTCGCCGCCGCTGTTCGACTTCGCACCCAACATGGAGATCCCGGCGGGCCAGTTCGGCGGGCCTCCGTTGCCGCCGGAGCAGCGGAAGCCGGCGTTCGCGAACCAGCGCGGGCCGGTGCGGGTCGGCCCGGCGGTCGGCGGGTTCGTGCCCGGGCAGTTCATCCGCGTCTATCAGGACGGCACCGCGATGAAGCTGCCGGCCGGCACGACGCTCGTGCTCCAGATGCATTACACGACCTACGGCAAAGCATCGACCGATCGCACCCGCATCGCGGTCAAGTACGCCAGGCAGCCGCCGGCGACACAGCTGCGCTGGGCGTCGTTGCAGAACGGCGCGCTGCACATTCCCGCGGGGGCCAGCGATCACCGCGTGGACGCCGAGATGACCCTGGGCGCCGACGTCACGCTCTGGAGCATGCTGCCGCACACCCATGTCCGCGGCGTTCGCTGGATCTACGACGCCACCTACCCGGACGGCCGCAAGGAGACGCTGCTGTCGGTGCCCAACTACGACTTCAACTGGCAGACCGACTACGTGTTCAAGCAGCCTGTCAAGCTGCCGAAGGGGACGAAGCTCCACGCGACGTCGTGGTACGACAACTCCACGGCGAACAAGTCGAACCCCGACCCGACCAAGAACGTGTGGTGGGGCGATCAGACCTGGGAAGAGATGATGTTCACGGGCCTGACCTTCAGCATCGATCCGGTCAAGACGCCGACGACCGCGGGACAGCAG